>PBWV01000020.1 GCA_002728255.1 Rhodospirillaceae bacterium
CGGATACCATACAGAAAGTGCTGGAGCCCAAAGGGGTTGGTGTAGTCATTGAGGCAGCACATCAGTGCATGACCACCCGAGGTATTCGTAAACCGGGGGTCAGTATGGTTACGAACCGAATGCTGGGGACATTTCGGGACGATCCGGCGATGCGACGGGAGTTCCTGGACATGATCGGCAACGTGGGCGGAAACCGGAAGTAATAAGTACTAAGCAAAGCTGGGCCATTTAAGTCAGTGCTGAGGCAGTGTTATCCCTTTAACCGCAGAGTCGAGGCAGGGGACCCATGCTGTGCCAATTTGGTGTAAACTAACCACCATTTCCCAGATAACTGATGGCCTTGCCATCATGATTTAGAAATCAAGTCAGGAGCACGAATACCTATGAGGGGGCGGCCGGTATCAAGATGGAAACGTGCAATTGTATTCTGGCTATTTGTTTTAGTGGCTGCTTACGCGGCTTATGTCTATCCTGTGGTTTCGATAAGTCGTTGGCTAGGTTACTCGCAATGGGCATCGTGGCCAGTCACAATCGCTTTGTGGGTATTGATCGTGGTGGGGTTGTGGTGTTCGTTTCGGAGCTCCCTAATCAAGAGTAAACTTCTGTGGGTTCACTGGATGGGAATTGGATTCATTTTCTTTTCAGTGTGCGTCGTTTACGAATTATTTTGTCTATTCTTAGCTATCGATGAAAACCAAGGTGTCTTGGGCGTGATAACTATTGGGGTTTTTCTGTCATTGTTTTCGTTTTTCAATGGACAACAGATCGTAGTTAAGAAGAATAATTTCACTTCTCCCAAATTAACCCGCTCGTTTCGATTGATTCAATTGAGCGACGTTCATATTGGTTCTCGTAGTGCCCGTTATCTTGCGCGTGTGGTTGATCGGGTTAACGCGCTGACTCCCGACGCAGTTGTGATTACTGGTGATTTAGTCGATACAGAAAGTGTGGGTGCGAGTGACCTAGCTGCCCTTAAAAAGGTGGGCGCACCGACTTTCTTGTCCATTGGTAATCATGAACGTTATGTTGGCTTGGAAGCGTTGCAACCATTGATAGAATCGCTTGGTATAACGATTTTGCGCCAAAGTAGCCAAGTGATAGGCGAGATACAATTGATTGGCATTGATGATGCGGAATCAACGGATCAGGTTGCTGTGCAGTTGCCTTTGATTGAGCGTTTTAGCGGAAAATACGACGTATTGCTCTATCATCGACCGCTTGGCTGGTCGGACGCTTTTAGGGGTGGGGTTGATCTAATGTTGTCAGGCCACACTCACAATGGTCAGATTTTCCCCTTCAATTGGTTGGTGCGAACCCAGTTCAGTCGTCTTCAGGGGCTCTATTCAGCTAGTGATGGGTCAGGCCAACATTATGTTTCACCGGGCACCGGTACCTGGGGCCCGGTCATGCGTCTTGGTTCACACAACGAGATTACCGTTTTTGATTTGGGATCAGCAGGAAAAACCGCGTAATTGGGAAAATATTGTGTTTCACTGTTTCCATTAGAGTAATTGTCCGGAGGGAAATTCATGAAATCGTTTGACTTATAATGGTTAGAATTTATGTCGATGCTGATGCCTGTCCGGTTAAGAAAGAGGTAGAACGGATTGCGACACGCCATCAAATTCAAACTTATCTGGTATGCGATGGTGGAATTCGCCCTTCGCAGAATCCATTAATACAACTTGTTGTTGTTAATCGGGGGGCCGATGCCGCGGATGACTGGATTGTAGATCATATCAGACTAGCTGATATCTGTGTGACTAATGATATTCCGCTTGCTGGACGTTGTATTAAAGGGGGCGCTTTTGCTATCAAACCTAATGGCAATATCTATAACAACGATAATATAGGTGTTGCTCTTGCTATCCGGGACATAAAGGAAGGCCTGCGAGCAACCGGTGAGATGACGGCTGGTCCTCTTCCGTTTAGAAAAACCGATCGGTCCAAGTTCCTAGATCGCATGGAAATGATTGTCCAAGAGGCAAGAAGATTATAGTTCATTGCATCACGCTAAATCCGTAGTGCCTAGCTGGACATTATCTCCTGTTTCTTCGTGCTAGGTTGTCCTTTTTTTATCTGAATTATACCCACTTGGAAAATCATAGGCTATTGTCCATGTCCGAGTTTTCAGGACAGGCGCGCATTAAGAAGTAATTCTTGGCGAAGCTTTTGACTAAATCAGAGGCGCCTCCGGCGCGAGGGCTGCTTAACATCACAAAAGACTTGGGCTATCCGAAAATCCTCACGAAGGGTGTCTCCTTGCCCAACAAAATTATCTGCAGCAAGTGGGAATAGGGGGGCGTAGGGATTAGGAAATACGCTCGCTCGCTCCAGGAGCCATCGTATGGACGTTAGGTCAGATGTATAAACTCGTCCTCGGCGGTTAGTTGAGGCGACTAGGATTCCGATAACTTGTCCCCGGTCGTTGAACATAGGTCCACCCGACAAACCGCCTAGCGATGGCAGGCTATCGGGCGCCCTCTTGCGTTCTGCCCATGTATGAACCAGCTCATCGGTGTGGTATCGGCCTCTCTGTTTCATACGGTTGAAGCCCATCAGCTGCGCATAAACACCACCAGGTGAGCGCTGCGGATACCCAATTGCGAACCCATCCTGGCCTTTCTGAAGGTCTTCATTGAAGAATGCGAATGGTTCTGGGTCGATCTGTACAGCCAATAGGGCCACATCCGCGTTCGGGTGGAGCACAATTTGCTGGGCGCCTATGCCCTTACGTGGGCCTTGCACCAGTCCGATAGTGTCGCAGCCATCCGCAACGTGACGCGCTGTAAGCCACCAGCCTCCACCGATGGCGAAGGCTGTTCCGATCGACGGCTGCTGTGGTGAAAGATCGATCGTAAACGTCTCGACGTCCAGGTACTCCCCTTCCGCATAAGAAACTGGAGGTCGGCGCACAACTTCATTCTTGGGAAAGCGTGCATAGGAAAACAGCGCGTAGAGAACTCCGACTATTGCTGCCAGGTATGCAAGCCCATTCAGTAGGCGATCCATGAATCTAACAACCCGGCCTAGCCCGATACGGCGGCGGCAGTGATTGCGGCTACAGCCAATTTGATGGCAGAGAGTAAAATAGCAGCAGCTACTTCACCTGCCTCAATGCGAGTTGAAAGATCACGTAGAAGCAGATCGGCAAGACGAAATACAATTAGTTGAATCACTAGTGTGAGAGCCCCCCAAATTACGATGTCCGCGACGTTCACGCTTACGGACATCGACGCGGCTAGGGGAATTGCAAGTCCAAGCACAGCGCCAGCTAAGGAAATTGCAGCAGCTACGTTCCCCTCTCGGACAAGAGCCACATCCTTATGGGGGGTGATCCAAGTGTAGATCGTTACTCCTAAAACTAGCATGACAATTGTTACACAAAAGTGCATGAGCAGCACAGGAAATCCGGCCAGAAAACTTTGAATAACTGCATCCATGTCTCACATTCCTACTCAATAACGTTGTGATTTGATAGTCTTCATATTTGAATGGTCAGTGTCTCAGGTCTCATTAGTAGAGCGTGGATCATTAACTTGATCCAATGGAAATATTGGGCGGCGGATGTTATCAAAATTGAGAGCGCTGTAATCTGAGGTGCACACCCCGACCCCGGCGCACTCTACTATCTCTTGTGAAATGTGCTCAAAACCGGCTCGCCAATGAATGCGGCTTTTTAAGGCCAAAAACCGCTTGCGAGAAGGATCAATGCCGAGTGATAGAAAGGCTTCTTCATCATGAGGCTCGACATGGCTCGAAATAATAATTATTTCAACGCGTCCTGTGTCAAACACTACAGTCGGGCCCATATCTACCATAACGCCGGCTGACATGGGGCCGCGGTTAATAAAACGTCCATCAGAAATCAATTTAACCCGACCACGGACTTCGAGCGGGGAGCCTCTATGTCCAATTGATGGCAAATCCGTTTTCCCCCCCAAGGATATGGTCAGTTCCACGCCAATGCCCCCGGCTATCAGTTGCCCAACGGCTTTAGGATCGTGAATGGCAAAAAAGGCGACATCTTCAAGGCCGGATTCCAGAATTCCCTCCAGCACTTTCATTGTGTCCATTGAGCCGCCAGATGCAGCATTGTCGTAATGGTCGAGTAGCACGACAGGCCCTCTATCTTTTTCAATTCCTAAAACGCGAGCCTTTTCTAACGAAAGTTCAAGTGGTTCAATCTGGTAAACAAATTCATTCCGATGATCCCAAGCGTAGTCGAGAAGTTCATCTCTTAACCGCTTAGCAAGGGCCATATCATTGTCGGTTACAACCACAGCGCTAGAACCAGCCAGTTTTATATCAGCATGAGGAAAGCCGGTGAAAAAGCTTGCTGCTAAAGCGCCTGCTGCTTCCATGCGCTGCGCCATTGCCTGGATTTCTCTATTGGGGCTATCACCAGATCCTTGACGCATGACATGAGGCATCATCGGCCTGTTTCCCCAAGCCATGGTGGGGCGGACTTCGCCTTTTATCATCGCCAAGATTGGTCTTGCAGCACGTAAGCCTGTTTCATATATGTCGATATGGGGGTAGGTTTGATACCCAGCGACGACGTCCGCCAACTCAACCATGTCAGGATAGAGATTGGTGTGCATATCAAGTGCAACTCCGATAGGTATTTCTGGCGCTAGTTCACGAAGTCTATGGATCAAGGGTCCTTCGCCATCGGCCTGGCTCTCTGTTACCATAGCGCCATGAAGATGTAGTAAAATTCCGTCACAGCCTTTTGCAACACAATCATAGATTCTTTCTGTCATGTATTCGTAGGCATTATCTTCAACCAACCCTGAGGGCCAAGCGCTGGCAGCGATAGGAAAAACCATCTCTGCTCCCTCTGCTTCGGCCACTTCAATAAAACTGCCAAGAGCCGTACCTGTTCCTTTGAAGGCTGGTAGTACTTCATCTTCCTCAAATGGCACTGGACGGGTATTCCCGCGTGCAAACCTCTCCAATGGTGTTGGCACAGGTGAAAAAGTGTTCGTTTCATGTTGCATCATGGCAATAACAAGGCGCAAATTCGGATCTCCTATGTCTAGAAACCGTTAAATCTAATTTCGGGGTGTTCCGTCAATTTCTCTTCTTTTTTGATAATATTCTTCGACCTATCGTGTTTCTTTCCCAAAAAACGCCCTCATTAAGTCCCTGTATCTTTTTATCAACTTGTGCCTTAATCAACCTTTTCTGGGCCCAGAGACAGTATTCCTATTCTCTTTCGAAGGCTAAAAAATTTCTATTAAGTTTGCTCGATACAACTGCTGTGGTTCCACTTCCTAAGAACGGATCACACACTAACTCGCCTTTGTTAGAACTGGCTAAAATTAATTTTGCAATCAACTTTTCATTTTTTTGAGTCGGATGATCAGTATTTTCTGGCATGGACCAGAATGGAATAGTTATATCGGACATTAAATTGGATGGAGCGGTATCTCTATACTTTCCCTTCTTTGAATCCACCCAATCCTTTGGCTTGCCGTCTTCTTTATAGGGAGCCATAACAGTTCGTCGAAGTTTCACGTCATCGATATTGAATGTGTACTCTCTCCCTACAGTACAAAACCAAATGTCTTCACTACAGTTTTTCCAATTAGTTTTTGCCCCTCTACCTTTTTCTCGTTCCCACGTAATTCGGTTTCTGATTTTGAAAAATTTTGAGGCCGCCTCGTAAATTGATATCGAACTGTACCAATCGCCGCAAATGTAAACAGATGCGTCCACTTTGAGTTTAGGAAGAAATGTAGAAAGAATTTCCTCTAAATAGGAAGTGTATTCGCCTATTGTGGTTTTAGAAAAACTCAACGAATTGAATTTTTTGTTCAAATTGTATGGTGGGTCTAAGATGAGAAGAGTGATACTTTTGTCCGCAATTTTGGATATTGCGTCCTTGTAATTACAATTCACAATTTTATTTTCAAAGTTATCAATAGAACTTAATTGATCCTTTGAGACAATTCGCTTGATCAAATCGTCTTTCTCTGACTCTAAAATCGTTAATGTTCGATTACGAGGTGCTCGCGTTTTTTGTTCTGTCATTTTTCGGTGTCACTTAATTGAAAGGCCTTTATTATCTGATTAATATGCTCAAATAATACGATCAGATCATTTCAAATGTTGCCTACCCGAAAGGGTTCATTTAGCGGCCAACTGCATTTCCACTAGTTTGCTCCAGTAGCTTGCACCGATGGTCAGTATCTCGTCGTTAAAGTCGTAATTAGGGTTATGCACGTGGCAGCCTCCCGGACCACCCTCAACTCCGTTGCCTATGCGTATGTAACAACCGGGGCGTTCAGCGAGCATCCATGAAAAATCCTCGGCACCCATCACTGGTGGTTCATCGCGCAGGATCTGCACTTCACCTACAATTTCAGCTGCCGCTTGGGCAGCAAAATCGGTCTCCTCGACTGTGTTTACGGTCGGCAAATAACGGCGATCGTAAGAGAATTCGATTTGCGCTCCGAAGGTTTGTCCAATGCCCTCTGCTATCTGACGCATTTCACGCTCGATTAAGTCTTGGATTTCGACCTTCAAAGCACGTGTAGTTCCCGAAAGAATTGCTTCCTCAGGAATTACATTGGTGGTATGGCCAGCGTGCACTTGGGTTACGCTGATCACTGCTGAGTCAAGCGGGTCGGTTCGCCGAGCCGCAATTGATTGGAAGCTTGTGATCATGTGGGCCGCGACGACGACCGGATCATTGCCTTGGTGGGGGAAAGCACCGTGAGCCCCGACGCCGGTGATTTTGACTTCGAAGAAATCTGCGGAAGCCATCATTGGCCCAGGGTTTACCGAAAATTGGCCCACTGGGAGACCTGGTGAGTTGTGCATCCCGTAGACAGCCTCACAGTTAAATTTCTCGAACAAGCCATCCTCTACCATGACGCGGGCACCTGCGACATTTTCCTCGGCAGGTTGAAAGATGAAATGAACCGTGCCATCAAAGTTTTTTGTCTCTGCAAGATATCGTGCTGCGCCCAGCAGCATGGTAGTGTGGCCATCATGGCCACAGCCGTGCATTTTGCCCTCGTTACGAGACTTGTGGTCAAACTCATTGAGCTCGTGGAGGTTTAATGCGTCCATATCGGCCCGTAGGCCGATCTTTTTACTGCCCGTCCCTACTTTGAGGGTGCCGACGACGCCTGTTTTTGCTAGGCCTTTATGCACCTCAACTCCATAGGATTCGAGTTCGTCAGCTACTACCTTAGCTGTGCGTTCCTCTTCGAATGCCGTTTCAGGATGACTATGAATGTCGCGGCGGATACGTGTCATATCGTCATGGAACTCGCTGATGCGTGTGTAAATAGCCATTTTGACCTCCCTAAACTCAAATATTTCTATCAGAACGCTGCGATTTAACCAATTTTATCTAGATTCTGAGTCAGGACGGTGTGATCCTGATTGTCCAAAGGCAACACGGGGGCTCGACATTGGCCGACATTAAATCCCCGATAATTTGCAGCACTTTTTACAGCCGAATTGTAGACATGTGTCCAGATAAACAGTTGGGAAGGTAATAGACGTTGCCAAAGTTGGTTTGCTTCCCTGAGTTTGCCTTCCTGTACCAAGCCATAGAGTTCGACTGCTTCTTGCGGAATGAAGTTGNTTNCTCCCCACACGCAACCAACGCAGCCAGCTGCCAGNGCTGNATACATTATAGGATCNCCTCCGTTAAAAACCTTTCCTGGGGTTTGTAACAACTCTTGAATGCGTACGAGGTCTCCAGTGNTGTCTTTGATGTACTCTATATTGTCGATCTCTAGCAATTTTATGAAGAAGTCAGGGGTAATATCGAAGCCGGAATGTACCGGAACATTGTACACCATAATTGGAAGATCGGTCGCTTCGGCTACTTTTTCAAAATGGTGATAGACACCAGCAGCATCAGGTCCTTTAAAATAAGGAGGCAAGATCATGAGTGCATCTGCTCCATGATCAGCTGCGTGCTTGCTTGCATCTATCGTCTCGCGCAAACTGATAGCAGAGGTGTGCGCAATAAAGTGAGCATGGGATTCTACGTGTTTGCCGGTAACCTCAATCAAATAGCGTTTTTCTTCAGTTGACAGGTAAGCAAATTCGCCTGTCCCTCCGCATGCCAAGATAATATCAACTTTCGCTTCTATCATTTGGTCTATATGTCGTAAATAACCACGCTCATCAATGTTCTCATCATCGTTAAAGGGCGTACAGACTGGAACACAAACACCGGAAATTTCTGTCATAAAACTTCTCCTTAAAACATACTTACCTAAATTAGATCTAAAAGTTTAACTAAGTCTAGGGATATCTGCAGGTGCACTCAACGACTCGAAAATACTTTCACACTGTAAATTGCATTTTCTTTGCTTTTCTGGAACCAACTTCCAATTCAGCTGAGCTTCAGCGTCCTGCTTTGTCTGGCCAAAAACGAACTCCAGGCCGGGCTAAACCGCCGGAGAGGGCAATTGGCGTGCCGTCCGCCCGCCAACAGGCGGCGCCTGTCATCTGCCCGTCGTCACCAAACGCGATCGCATTCATGCCACCGCCCACATGCGGCATCATCTGAACCTCATGCCCACGTTCCATCAGGGCATCGCGCACGCTATCCGGAAACCCGGTTTCCAACTCAACTAAACCACCTTGGGTCCAAAGCCTTGGTGCCTCGACGGCCTCTTGCACGCTCATCCCATGGTCGATAATCGAGATCAACGCCTGCATCACCGACGGAAATATGGTAAGCCCGCCCGGTAGCCCGAGCGCCAAGACCGGCTTACCATCTTTAGTCGCCATCATTGGCGCATTGGAAGTAGTTACCCGTTTACCCGGCGCGATTGACAACGCATGGCCCGGATGAGGATCGAATACATGCATGTAATTGTTCGGGATGATACCCGTGCCAGGCACCACGGTTTTTGCTCCGAAGAGGCTGTTGATCGACTGTGTCATGGCAACGATGTTCCCCTCATCGTCGGCAACGGTCAGATGTGTTGTATTCGCCGATTCAGGCAAAGCAACTCTGGCTTCCCATGATTTGGCCCGTTTCAAATCGATCTCTGACCGCCGCTCATCCGCATAAGCCTTTGAGATCAGACGATCAACAGGGACATCAACGAAAGCGGGATCTCCTGTTACCGCCTGGCGGTCAGCGAAAGCAATCTTCAAGACCTCCGCTAGTATGTGCAGCATTTCCGGCGTTCCGAATCCGAGTTCGCCGACACGAAATCCCTCCAAAATGTTCATCATCTGGACGATATGGATACCACTCGCGGCGGGCGGTGGCGGGCCCACTATCTCGTAGCCGCGATAGGTGCCCTGTATAACGTCGCGTTCGATCGTCGCGTAATCCTCTAAATCCGCGACGGAAAGAAAGCCATTTGCCTTATAGCAATAATCCGCAACCGTTCCACCTAGGGATCCACCATAGAAAACATCTGACCCTTCCGACGCGATCGCCCGTAACGTCTCGGCATAGTCTCCCATAACAAGTCGGCTTCCGGCGGAGGNTGGGGTGCCATCTGGGAGAAANATTGCCGAAATAGATGCATCGCGTAACAGATCTTCTGCTGCATCTGAAATACATTCGTTCAAATAGGGGGTCACGGAAAAGCCGTTCGATGCATAGCCAATAGCCGGCGCCATAGCATCAGCCAGTGAGATAGTGCCAAAACGGTCTAGGACCTCACACCAGGCCTTTAGATTACCAGGCGAAGCGACGGCCTTCGGACCAATCGTATTCTCCCTTCCTACAGTCTCCAGATAGTCGGGAAGGGTGTCCGAGATGGGCTGGAAGCAGTCTGGACTGGATGCTAGTGGCGCACGCGCCTGGCCATCTATCACCGTATGTTTCCCATCGGCAAATCGAATATGGCATAAGCCGCCGCCAACGATTCCCACCATCTGTGGCTCAACCACGGTCAGGGCGAAGAGAGAGGCGATTGCGGCGTCGAAGGCGTTGCCGCCACCAGCCAGCATCTGCATACCGGCAGTCGAGGCGAGCGGATGATTGGTAACGACCATGCCGCGCGACCCTAAGGCGGGTTTTTTTTTACACTCGAACAGGGCGCCTGCACGATCGCGCCAATCGAATTCAGCCATACGTCCTCACTTTAAATAATTTTCGGTCGAAAATCTTTTAATATGTCATTCCCGCTCTATGGTTCCAGGTGGTTTGTTGGTGACACCATACACGACGCGATTAATGCCCCTAACCTCGTTCACAATACGACTGCGGCGTTTTCGCAATAATTACAATATTTTTTCCAAAAAGATATTGTAGGCCAATTGTATCAAAAACCTTACTTATCGGAAAAATAACACTGTCATAAAATTTAAGAGTTTTAAGATTCCCAAGTACATCTACACTTTTACACCCTAAAATCTTAACCGCTAAAGACGCAAAAAAACCAATAGAGTCGGCAAAATAAATTTTTTCTATCAAAAAACCCGCTTTCNTCAATTTGTCGGAGATGTCTTTTTTTGTATAACGGCGGTAATGACCAACAGCTTTATCTAAATCGGAATACAAAATAGGAAAAGCAGGTAGGTAGAGAACAAGTTTTGAGCCAGTTTTCATATATTTTTTTATGTTTCTTAAAACCTCTAAGTCATCCTCAATATGTTCCATAACATTTGAACTAAAAACACCGTCAACGGCACTTCCGATTTCAGAAATATTGTCATAGAATTTAAAACCGCGTTCCANCAAAAATTTCCTATTCTCTTTGTCAATCTCTACACAAATAGGCTTGATGCCTGTTTNTTTTTCATAAATATTAGNTAATATTCCAATACCCGCTCCAAAATCTACAACACACTTTTCCCCATTCAGTTCCTCAATAAAAATGTTTACAATTGACTTATTGTAAGTTGGCAAACCAATCTCATTATTAATTAATTCTTTTAAGCCAGAATAATCTGGGCTCTTAGGGGATTGCTTCATATATAATACTATTATCAATAAACTTACTGGGTATGGTTCTCATAGCGTTTCATTCTGCTATTCCCACTCAATAGTGACACCCTGTTTTTATCGTTTATTATCAATGACGTAAAAAAACTCTCAAACAACTTTCAAACTATTTTATTAGTGTGGATCAGAAGTAGTGTCGATCAAATGCTTACAAAAACCTATGGTGCACAACAACTTTTATATTTTGTTTTTGTATTAGTTAATCAAGATAGCCGAGGTCCCCCCAGATTTTGTATTCCTCGCGAAAACTCTTCAAAGAAGCCCATACCCGAGCAAAGTCTTCGTCCTCACTTGCCATCTCCCCCACAACTTCCTGCCAGGCAGACTCCAACAAATCGAGGGTCTCCTGCGGCCATTTATGAAGCGTTACACCTTTAGCCTTTATTTGTTCAAGCGCACCAAATTGCACCGCATCGCCCAGCGCGAGAGTTCGCAGCATATTCGCCTTACATACTGTATTTATAATCTCCTTATGAGTGTCAGAAAGTGTGTTCCAATCATCCTGATTGACCATAAACTCGTTGATACTAGTGGGTTGATGCCAGCCTGGGAAATAGTAGTGTTTTGCCACTTCATGGAAACCAAGATCTAGATCCATAACTGGCATCGAGAACTCTGTGGCATCTATCGTTCCAAGCTCCAGGGCCGGAAAAATATCGCCTCCCGCAATCAACTGGGTGGATACTCCTAGTTTCTCCATAACCTTTGCACCGAGACCAAAGAAGCGCATTTTTAGACCCTTGAGCTCATCAACAGATTTCACTTCAAAGCGAAACCACCCGGACCCTTCAGGAGGCGCCATCGCGCAGGGCTGCGAAACAATGTTATATCGGGCATAAATCTCCTGCATGAGATCCAGGCCACCTCCGTGGTATATCCAAGCAAGATATTCGGTCGCCCCCGGTCCAAACGGAACCGCAGCAAAAAACTGAAGTGCAGGCACCTTGCCAGCCCAATACCCAGATGAAGACCATCCTGTGTTTGCAGCTCCTGCAGACACAGCATCAAAAATTTCTAGGGGGGGGACCAACGCGCCCGGATCAAAAAATCGAATGTTTAATGTGCCATTTGAAATAACTCGCACATTCTCTTCAAAGTCTTTTCCCCCTGTGCCACCAATCAACATAGTTGCAGGAAAGCTACTGGGCATGGACCAATTAACCACTTCCTGCTTCGACGCCACCTCACTCTGGCTACCAGCCTCCTGTTGGTCTCCACCAGACTGAAGCGCGAGGCTCCCGATTAGGACGCCTACAACTAATCCGCCCACACTTCCCATTACAGTAGATTTATTCATCTAATAAGCACTNCCCAATGCTGTTCGTGGTAGGCTCAAAATGAATCGGCATCGTACCCGAGCGCCTACATTAGAAAGATTACAACATCTTTTGTTTCGATACNGCAAGTGTTACCGAAGTCGGGCAAGGCTAAACGGGGTTCGGCAGAGAACCCTATAATTAAGAACATCTTCTGCTCAAATTATTCTTATAGGAATATTCTTATAAGAATAATCGAAAATGACAGGTGATCCAAAAACACTGAATGACCCAAAAACATTTAGTTTCACCAATTATGCTGATGAGTTTGACACTCATATCAGTAAGTCAATAAGGGGATATGCTGCCCTCCGAGTCCTATCGGCATTTATGACTCGCAATAGTGACACGAAGTTTCAAACTTTGTTTCAAAGTGGGAATTAGAAATACAAAGAAATCAAGGGGTTGTTTGAAACTTTCAAACAACTTTCAAACAAAAAGAGGTAATAAAAACAATGACTTAACTTATATTTTTTACTCCCACTCCACGGTGCCTGGAGGTTTGCTCGTTATATCATAGGTTACGCGGTTGATCCCCTTGACTTCATTTACAATACGCCTTGCAACTGTACTTAGAAAATCATGCCCAAAGGGATAATAATCAGCAGTCATTCCATCCTCTGATGTAACCGCCCGCAAGGCACAGACAAACTCGTAAGTCCGAGAGTCTCCCATAACCCCAACCGTTTTAACTGGTAATAGCACACAAAATGCCTGCCAGATTTCATTGTAGATCCCAAAATTTTCAATCTCTTGAAGGTATATATCGTCGGCGGCTCGAAGTATGGAGAGTTTTTCTGCGGATATGGCGCCAGGAATGCGAATAGCTAGGCCGGGACCAGGAAACGGGTGCCGTCCAACAAGATTGGAAGGTATGTTTAATTCATTACCCAGAATACGTACTTCGTCCTTAAATAATTCGCGGAGAGGCTCCAAAAGTTTTAACTGCATTCGTTCTGGCAGGCCGCCAACATTATGGTGAGATTTTATGGTTTTGCTTGGGCCACCGGCAACTGGTACAGACTCTATCACATCTGGGTACAGGGTGCCTTGAGCTAGGAATTCGGCTCCAGTTATTTTGTTTGCTTCGTCTTCAAAGACATCAATGAAGGTATTTCCTATAATTTTTCTTTTCTGTTCAGGATCGGTGACGCCGTCCAACTTTGTCAGAAATAAATCGCTTGCATCCTTATGGATTAGCCGAATATTGAATTCTTTTTCGAACAACTCCACCACAGTTTTTGCTTCGGCTGTCCTCAACAAGCCGTGGTCGACAAGAACGCAGGTCAATTGATCTCCAATAGCTTCATGGATTAATACGGCGGTAACAGAAGAGTCTACTCCACCGGATAGTCCGCAAATTACTTTCGCCTTACCCACTTTTGCGCGGATGGCTCTGATCGCTTCGTCACGAAAGGATTTCATGGACCACGTGCCGGAACACTTAGCAATATTTAGAGCAAAGGAACGTAGTAAAGCTCCTCCCTCTGGCGTGTGTACGACTTCTGGATGAAATTGGAGTCCATAGAGTTGGCGTTTCTCATCTGCAATTGCTGCATAGGGAGTACCATCGCTTTTGGCGACAGCTTTGAACCCGTTCGGGAGAGCGGTTACTTTATCTCCATGGCTCATCCAAACATCTGCATGAGTGCCAGCTTTCCAAATTTCATCAAATAGCTTGCATGTTGCAAGCACTGAAATTTGGGCTAGGCCAAACTCCCTTTCATTGGCGGCCTGAATTTCCCCACCAAGTTGGGCGCACATTATTTGTTGGCCGTAACAAATTCCAAGAATAGGAAGCCCTGACTCAAAAATAGCGTTCGGGACGGATGGAGCTCTTTCTGAAGTTACTGAGGAAGGGCCGCCAGATAGAATAATTCCTCGGGGCTTAAAAGTTGTTAGTTTTTTTTCAGACGAGGAATACGGAACTATTTCGGTATAGACGCCAGACTCCCGAAGACGTCTGGCAATTAGTTGAGTCACTTGAGAGCCAAAGTCAATCACTAGGATTCGATTTTCTGTTCCCGCCCCCTTATCGGCCTGTTTCTCAGTCAAAGCCTTAGTCATCCTTGTTCGCATAACGGATAGCGGTGGCCTCCTCATGGGGGCCATTATCTATTATCGATATTGCTTTAGCTGTGTCGGCCAGTTCATGGAGCGCAGAATTGGCGCCAGTTTTCTGGACAGCCATAGAACGGTTGGCCAATGCACTGGTGCTTAATAAGCCGGCTGTTAATAATAAGTGGAATGCCATAATGCCCTTGGTGGCAAAGCTTAAAATGTCGGGATATCTTTTTTGGGGTTTTAGCATAGTGCCATATAAATACTCTCTTCTTGCTGGGTGTTCCAGTCTTTCAGGTGATTCTCAGTGCGAGCCCTAGATTCGTTCAAAAATCGCAATATAAAAACCATCTACTGCATGTTGTTTGGGGGTTAGTTGAAGCGTATTCGTGGTGGGTACTTCTATATTGCCGATTTCTTTACGCCAGATCTCCCCAATAGGTAAGAGCCGAAACATTTTCTGTCGCTGTACAAAGTTTTCTACCTGCTCGAGGTTCTCGGATGCCAAAATAGAGCAAGTCGCGTATACCAGCCGGCCGCCTGGTTTTACCAAGGGCGCAGCTTCATCCAAAATTTGCGATTGTTGTCTTTTATAGTCAGCCAAGCTTTTTTCTGTGAGTCTCGTCCTTGCATCGGGATCGCGTCGCCACGTTCCAGTGCCACTGCAAGGGGTATCAACTAGTACACGGTCAGCAGTCTGTTCCGCAGATTTTCGCCAATCACTCGTTTTTTTAAGGTGTTTGATCTCAATGTTTTTGAGTCCGGACCTAGCCAATCTTGGTTTAATTTTTTCTAAGCGGTTTTGGTTTGTATCACAGGAAATAACCTTACCATTTGGCGCGCATTTTTCAGCCAGTGCTAAGCTTTTTCCTCCTGCGCCAGCACAAAAATCTACGATATGGTGTTTGGAGCATGCAGATACCAGCTCTGTTATTATTTGAGAGCCTTCGTCTTGTATCTCTATTTTTCCTTGCCGATATTCTTTTGTTGCGAGGAGGGCTGGTCGACCAAGCACCCGAATTCCATTTTTGGCGTATTTGGTGGGTTGAGCTTGGATACCATCTTGTTGAAACTTTTTTAGCAGGGCGGAGCGAGTGGTTTTAGTCGTATTTACACGCAGGTCCATAGGTGCATTGCTGTCGAATGCTTGCATTTCGGGTATTAGTTCACTTCCGTATGTCCTTAAAAGTTCGTTCTCTAGCCATTGAGGGTAATTCCCTTGAACCCAAAGAGGTGGTTGATAGATCGGGCGTTTGCAATATTCTAAATATTGGGTCATCCAAGTACGCTCAGTTGGAGATAGTGGTGCTGGTGAATAAGGTGCACCGTCGACATAGTCATTAAGTTGGGTGAGGGACTTATTACTTCTAATTAGGTATCCAAAGGCCAGTGCCCTGGCCGAATATTCGACATTAATCTGGGAAAGCTGCCACTCAATGTAGTATCGATCCCGCAGTATGGAAAACAGGGTTTCCCGAATAGTTTTTCTATCTTTGGCGCCAATATAGCGTCGCCCGCGTAAATAGTCCGCCGCTATCCTGCTTGCGGGCTGGTTTTGTTTCTCGTAAAGCTCGATAATCTCGATGGTAGCTTGGAAACAAGCTGGGCGTCTCATGATTCTGACTACAAATAATGTTAGATCTTAGGCTGGTAATTTGGTGCCTCTCGCGTTATTGCGACGTCATGTACATGACTCTCTTTCATTCCTGCATCGCTTACCCGGATAAAGTTACAATTGCTCTTCATGTCTTTAATAGTTGCATTTCCTGTGTACCCCATGGCGGCGCGAAGTCCGCCAACGAGCTGGTTTAGGACGTTTTCCACTGGACCTTTGAATGGAACTCTTCCCTCTACTCCTTCCGGAACTAGTTTTAATGTATCAGTAATTTCTTGTTGAAAATAACGGTCTGCAGAGCCTCGGGCCATAGCACCAAGGGATCCCATACCGCGATAGGCCTTGTAACTCCTACCTTGATACAAATAGACCTCTCCAGGACTTTCCTCAGTGCCTGCCAGAAGAGAACCTATCATGGCGCAGTTTGCCCCTGCGGCGATTGCTTTCGCCAAGTCTCCCGAGTAGCGAATTCCACCATCTGCTATGGCGGGGATGTTGGCCTTGGAACATACATCGACAACGTCAGAAAGTGCTGTAAGCTGTGGGACGCCGACTCCTGCTACGACGCGAGTAGTGCAGATAGACCCTGGCCCAATCCCCACTTTTACTGCGTCAGCTCCAACATCTATAAGGGCCTTCGCTCCCTCGGCGGTGGCAATGTTGCCCCCGACAATTTGACTTTGGTTAGACATTTTTCTGATCGCCCTCAGCGTCTCAATAACTGACGCTGAGTGGCCGTGGGCCGTGTCCACAATAATCACGTCGGCTTCTGCATCGAGGAGGGCTTCTGCACGTTTTAATCCCTCTGAACCGACGCCCGTGGCTGCCGCCGCTCTCAGGCGGCCCTGCGCATCCTTACTGGCATCCGGATACGCTTGAGATTTTTCGATATCAGTTACTGTAATCATGCCTACGCAATGATACCGATCGTCAACGACAAGGAGCCTCTCTATCCTATTCTGATCCAACAAACGGGTCGCATTTTCTCCGCGCACATCCTCGGGTACAGTAACTAAATTTTCTTTTGTCATTAATTCAGATACCGGCATTTTGTTGTCTGTTGCAAAACGGACATCTCTATTTGTTATAATGCCTACAAGCTTTCCATCCTTTCGTTCTACAACGGGAAACCCCGAAATGCGGTGTTTCTTTTTTAAGGAAATCAATTCCTCCAGTGTCATCTCGGGTGTGACTGTTATTGGATTAATTACCATCCCAGATTCAAAACGTTTAACTTTCCGGACTTCGTCAGCTTGAAGAGATACCTCGAGGTTGCGGTGGATCACTCCCAATCCCCCGGCTTGGGCCATGGCAATCGCAAGTTTTGCTTCTGTGACGGTGTCCATTGCAGCTGAAATTAGAGGAATTTTCAGCTCGACTGATTTGGTCAATTTTGTTGTGGTATCCGCCTCAGTCGGCAAAATTGACGACGCGGCTGGCTTTATCAGAACGTCGTCGAAGGTCAGCGCTTCATCGATTCTCATTTTATGACCATGGGTGCATACATGTCAGTTAATATATAGATATTCCGCTTCCTGAAAAAGAGCTTCAGGTCTTATTCCGCCTTATAGCCGATAACCCAAGGCTACAACATAACTTTCTGAAGATTCTTTCCGGCTCGCCGGGGGTTTGGCATGTCGGACTGATTTAAAATTCATTTTCATTTGTTCTACTAGATGTTGCTCGGCCCCAATTTTGAGCACTTTGGCCACAAAGGTTCCCCCAGGGGCTAGTATCCCCATCGCAAATTCTAGAGCTGTTTCGCACAAGACGTTGACCCGCAAGGCATCTGTTTGGCGGTGTCCAGTGGACGGAGCGGCCATATCGCTCAGGACTACATCAATTTGGCGCGGCAGTGCCTTGCTAATGGCACTCGCTGCTTCTGGCGATAGGAAGTCTATCTCCATGGCCATGGCGCCGCGTATTGGGGTAATTGGGTTAATGTCAATCGCTAGCACACTACTGGTTCCCCCGAGTTTTGGTTGTACATGCTCCACGGCGACCTGGGTCCAGCTCCCAGGAGCTGCGCCTAAGTCCAGCACAGTTTGTCCTGGCTGGAAGATTCTAAATCTCTTGTTTAATTCAATCAGTTTGTATGCGGCTCTGCTACGATATCCATGTTGATTGGCTGCTTTTACATATGGGTCTTTTTGTTGACGTTTCATCCACCGCGCGGAAGAGTGCTTCAGTTTTTTGCGGGAAGAATTTTCTTTGCCGCGGGATTTGGAGATTGGAGCTTTTTTGTTTGGTGCCATGATTCTTGCTCAAGACTATTGGGATAAAGCTGCTTGAACACAAAAACATAGCTTATTGGAGGTGTTTTCCGAAACTAAAAGAATGTTTGTATTGTGCCAATTGTGGTGAAACTTGACACCTTTCACGTGGCTACATAGATAGGGGTTGGTGCCATTATAGGTGGGGGATAGTTTAACGGTAGAACGAGCGGCTCTGACCCGCTTAGTCCTGGTTCGAATCCAGGTCCCCCAGCCAGGATTGGTCATTTCATGGCCGATGAGATTAATTTCGTTCTATGATTAGAAGAAAGTAAAATACATGTTGGATCACACATGGAAGGTATATTTGTCTGGTGAAATTCACACAGGTTGGAGAGAGGACATCAGATCGGAGGTTCATGCATCAGGTCTTTCCGTAAATATTTTGGGGCCCGTGACTAACCATGAAGATAGTGATGATTGCGGGGCGGCTATATTGGGCGCAGAACAAGATAAATTTTGGCATGATAGAAAGGGCGCAGCCATGAATGCCATTAGAACACGTGCGCTTATCGGAGGGTCTGACGTTGTGGTTGTTAGATTTGGGGACAAGTTCCGTCAATGGAATGCGGCTTTCGATGCGGGTGTAGCAGTGGCCCTTGGAAAGTCTCTAATTACCTTACACGACATATCATTGGATCATGCGCTCAAAGAAGTAGACGCCGCGGCGTCTGCTGTCTGTAGAGAGACGCAACAGGTGGTCGCCACGCTGAGGTACGTTATTCTTGGTCAGTTAGACAAGGGGGATCGGTGATGCTGTCGCCAACTGAATGACCCATCCCAGGGGGATCACCAAAGCTTCTCAGATTTTTTAAGACGTTTCAGTGGATTTCACCTCAAGTCGACGTGAATGGAGAATGGGCTCAGTATAACCACTGGGTTGAGTGGTCCCCAAAAAAATGAGATCACAGGCAGCTTTATAAGCGGTGCTACCCGAGAAATTTTCGGACATTGGAGAATAAAGCGGGTCATTTGCATTTTGCGCATCGACCACTCTTGCCATTCGTTCGAGGGTCTCTCTTACTTCTTCCTCGCGACAAATTCCATGGTGTAACCAATTTGCAATGTGTTGGCTAGATATCCGACAAGTGGCTCGGTCCTCCATTAAGCCAATGTCGTTTACATCAGGTACTTTGGAGCAACCCACCCCTTGGTCAATCCAACGAACAACATATCCCAGTATTCCTTGAGTATTGTTGTCCAATTCTCTTTGGATAGTCTCCTGGGGCCAGTTGGGCCGTTCTGCAACGGGTATAGATAAAATTTCCTCCATATTTGCTCGCTCTTGACGGGCAAGTTCTTCCTGTCGTTCTTCTACATCTACATCGTGGTAGTGTATAGCGTGCAGAGTAGAGGCGGTTGGAGATGGCACCCAGGCAGTTGTCGCTCCAGACAGGGGGTGGGCTATTTTTGCTTCCAGCATGTCAGCCATTTTATCTGGCATAGCCCACATACCCTTTCCAATTTGCGCACGGCCTCTTAGTCCACATTCAAGCCCAATATCTACATTCCATTTTTCGTAGCCTTGGATCCAATTGGCGGCCTTCATGTCGCCTTTCGGAATCATGGGGCCGGCCTCCATGGAAGTATGGATTTCGTCGCCCGTGCGATCCAGAAAACCGGTATTGATAAAGGCCACGCGTTCTTTGGCGGCTCGAATGCACTCTTTGAGGTTTAGTGTAGTTCTTCTTTCTTCATCCATGATGCCGATCTTAAGGGTAGAGGGAGCGATTTTCAGCATATCCTCAACAGCTGCAAACAGGGTGTCGGCAAATTCTACTTCCTCGGGCCCGTGCATTTTGGGTTTTACAATATAGATAGATTTTTCAGCGGAGTTCCTGGGACTAGAGGTTTTTACAAGATCATGCATGGCTATCAGTGAAGTTATCACAGCATCCATAATCCCTTCAGGAATCGGTTGGCCATTTTTGTCAAGAATGGCATCCATTGTCATTAGATGGCCGACATTACGTACCAGCATAAGGCTTCGCCCTGGAAGGGTAATGGTGTCGTCTTCAGGAGTTCTATACGAGCGGTCCGGGTTAAGTTTCCTTGTAATTTCGGTATCATCTTTATCGAACCTCTCAACAAGGTCACCCTTCATCAAACCTAGCCAGTTGCGATATGCATGGACCTTATCTGATGCATCAACTGTGGCCACCGAGTCTTCGAGATCGATAATGGTGGTTATAGCTGACTCTAGCATTACGTCCGTCACTCCAGCCTGGTCCGTCTTCCCAATTGGGTGTTCGCGATCAATCATAATTTCAATGTGTATGCCATTATTGGCCAGCAGGATGGTTTGTGGTGTAGCTGCATCACCCGTGTATCCTACAAGCTTTTCAGATTTGTTGGCCAAGGTAGTTGCCCGCCCATTGGCTAGTGATACTTCTAAGTTTCCTTCTTCCGGGTCGATGCTGTAGTTAGTAGCATCAACATGGGAACCAGAAGCCAGAGGTACCGCCCTGTCTAGAAAATCCTTGGCGAACTTAATAACTTTTGCCCCTCTATCCGGATTATAGCCGCCGCTTCGCTCTGCTCCGTCTTCTTCAGAAATTGCATCTGTACCATAGAGGGCATCGTAAAGGCTCCCCCATCGGGCATTGGCAGCGTTCAGGGCGTATCGAGCGTTTGTAACTGGCACCACTAGTTGTGGTCCTGCGACAGAGCTAATTTCCGGATCAACGTTTTTTGTGTTGATAGAAAATGTGTCACCCTCAGGAATCAGATAGCCTATGGATAGCAAATATTCGCGATATTCTTGTGGATCAAAGTCTTGGTCCCGATGATCAATATGCCAAGCATCGATTTTGGATTGGAGCATTTCCCGTTTTTCGAGCAACTCCTTATTACGAGGCGATAATTTCTCAATTAATGCGGCAAATTCTTCCCAGAAAGGCTCACTGGACAAACCGGTGCCTGGGATAGCTTCATCGTTGATAAAATTAAATAGCGTTGTGGCGACCGAAAGGCCAGCGACTTTAGTGGTCTCGGGCATAAGTAAATATTCTCCCTGCTAATGGCGTTCTCTGGCCCTGTTTAAATTTTGATCATCCGGTGGATGTAACCATTTCGGCGACCATCAATCAAGTTGAACTACCTTAAAAGGTTGGTCGGATGTATTCAATCTGCTATCAAATAGTCCAGCACTGTTTCAAAGACTTTTTTGGCCCTCTAAGTAGGTTAGAGCTGGGAAGTTGGGGTTCGGGGCGGCTTGTTGATTGTTGGATAATGGAGAGAAAATATGCGGAAGAATGGGGTTCGAGAAATTTGGGAAGGTGGAGGAAAGGTAGTCAACGGGTGGCTTGCAATACCAGATTCTATTAGTGCCGAGGTAATGGCAAGGTCAGGCTTAGATAGCGTAACAATTGATATGCAGCATGGTCTCGTGGAATATCAGGCTGCTGTAACCATGTTGCAGGCGATATCAATCACTGATGCAACGCCTATGGCTCGGGTTCCATGGAACGACCCCATTCCGATAATGAAAATGCTAGATGCAGGTGCCTATGGCATTATTTGTCCTATGGTTAATAATCGTGAGGAGTGTGAGCGATTCGTTGGAGCTTGTAGATATGCTCCTGCCGGGTATAGGAGCTTTGGTCCGGCGCGCGCCGCTATGTATGCAGGTGCAGATTATGCAGCCAACGCAAATACCAGTGTGATCACAATGGCTATGATTGAAACTGCCGAGGCCATGGATAATTTGGAAGCTATTATGTCAGTGGAAGGATTGGATGCTGTTTATGTGGGGCCAACTGACCTTTCCATTAGCTTAGGCCATGCGCCCGGAACAAAAGGAGCGTCATTGGAGCCGGTCGCTGACAACGTGATCGCTGCAATAGATGAGATCCTATCCATGGCGGCAAAGAAAGGTATAAAGACAGGTATTCAGTGTACTTCTGGAGATGGTGTTCGAGACAAGTTCCAGAAGGGCTTTGACCTGGGTACTATCGCTGGTGATTTACGACTGTTGGCTGCAGGGGCTGCTGCGGACATAAAGGCTGCGCGATCTTAAGTCAGGGGGTAAGGACTACTTTTCCGATTGCTTCTCTCCTGCTGATTTGGTCCATTGCTTCGGCTACTCGGGTCAATGGGAGTTTACTGTGAATTTGTGGAGTAAGAAGGCCGTCTCTGGCTAATTTTAGAATGCTTTGAGAGGCCTCCTCTCCTTTTTCTGGATCTCTTCTTCCGTATTCACCTGCCCGTACTCCGACAACCGAGCAGCCTTTAATCAGGACGCGGTTGGCGGGGGCAGCGGGGATGCGACCGTCCGCGAATCCCACTACTAATAAACGGCCACCCCAGGCAATGCACCGGAGTGATTCATCAAAGATCTCTCCGCCAACAGGATCAAATATTACATCGGCGCCCTCCCCCGAGGTTATTTCTTTGACCTTCTCTCGGAAGCCAGAATTTTTCAGTAATATAACGTGGTCCGCTCCGTTCTTTTTAGCAGCCAAGACTTTCTTCGAACTACTGACTGTGGCAATCACTTTTGCTCCGAGAGCTTTCCCCAGTTGAATCGCAGCAAGTCCGACGCCTCCAGCAGCTCCATGAACCAAGAGGGTTTCTCCTTTCTTTAAATTCCCCCGAGGCACAAGGGACACATAGGCGGTAGAGTAGGCCACTTGAAATCCCGCACCCTCTGCGAAGTTGAAATGTTCGGGTAGGGCTCGAATTTTTTCGAGCGGCACTACACATTGTTCAGCGTATCCACCCGTTCGCATATGGGCCATTACATTACTTCCGCAATGGAATTCATCGCTCGCCGAGCCCATTTCTATAATTTTCCCTGCCACTTCAAAGCCTGGAATGAAAGGTAATTTAGGTTTGTGTTGATACTTTCCTGCTATCATTAGAATATCAGGGAAATTAATTCCAGCTGCTTTGACTTCAATCTTCACTTCCCCTTCTCCGGGCGGTCTTAAGGGCATGTCTACTATCGAAAGTGTGGATGGGCCGCCTAGTTTTTCGCAGAGTACAGCCTTCATGTGGGTGCTCCTTGAGCTTGATTTTGTAGGTCAGTATACAGCGCGTATACTAGGTGAGAAACATGGCAAGAGGATAAACAGGCAATGAAGAAATTAATTCTTGATGATGTCTCCGTGGAATGTTTGGTTGAGTCAGCAGGAAAAAGTTTCCATCCGGAGTTCCTGTTTCCAGATTTCGACTCGTCGAAAATCTCCGAGCATGAACATTGGTTGTTGCCGAGATTTATCGACCATAACTCAGGTCGTTTGTTGATGAGTATTCATACCTATATAATCCGCACGCCCGACTATATTTGTCTTGTGGACACTTGTGTTGGCAACTGCAAGCAGCGGCCATCCACTCCCGCTTGGAATGATAGGCGGGGGCCATGGTTGCAGAACTTAAAATCGCTAGGTATTGCTCCAGAAGATGTCGATTACGTGGTTTGCACACATTTGCATGTTGATCACGTGGGTTGGAATACAGTTTTCCACAATGGCGTTTGGGTCCCGACTTTCCCAAAAGCACGCTACTTGTTCCATAGAATTGAGTATGAGTTTTGGCAAGCAAATAGTAGTCTCGAACCAGGAGCCCGTTCTGGCGCTAATGACGAGTGTTTTGCCGACAGCATTACTCCTGTAGTTGAGGCGGGGCAGGCAGTCTTGGTGGAAGGTGATCACATTATTGATAGGCGTCTTTGTTTTGAGGCGTCGCCGGGCCACACTCCTGGCCACATTTGTTTAAGCCTCCAAAGTGGAGGCAAAGACATAGCTTTCACCGGTGACCTGATGCACCACCCTGTCCAAGTCGCTTGTCCTGATTGGAACAGCAGATTTTGTGTTGACCCGGAATTAGCCAGAGATTCACGTTATGCCTACCTACATGACTGCGCGGAAAAAGAAAAATTAGTGTTAGCAGCTCATTTTGCATCTCCAACACTTGGTAAAGTGGTTCCGGAGAGGAAGGGCTTTAGATTCGCCGCGGTGGATGAGTGATATGAGCCATTTTATTTGCGCCTATTTTTGCGGCTTTTCTGTGGTTTGGATGTAATTATGGAGCGACTGGGCTAGGGCTTTTATTAGTGGCAGGCGTGTGGAAGCATTACTTAACATATAGGCCTCCTCTTTATTTGACAGGAATCCAAGCTCGACCAAGACTGAGGGTATGTCAGGTGCTTTGAGGACGGCGAAACCAGCTTGCCTGTGCGGTTTGCGCAGCAAAGTTAAGCCCCGGGTTTTCCACTCATCGACTATAGAATTGGCGGCTTTAGCGGAGGAGTTATTTGTTTCACGCTGCGCCAGGCTTACCAATATAGAACTAACGTCAGCTGGGTGTTCTTCAAGATCGAAACCTGCTATCACATCTGACTGATTTTCTTTCTCTGCAAGAGCTTGTGCGGCTTTATCGGAGGCTTTTTCGGATAACGTGTACACATGACCACCGCGAATATCCTGATTTTTGATAGAATCAGCGTGGATCGATACGAAGAGATCCCCAGCAACTTGCCTTGCTATTGCCACTCTTTGTTTCAGTGGTAGGTATATATCAGTATCGCGGGTTAAGACCACTCTGTAGCTACCAAATTTTTCTAATGCCTTTTTAAGTTCTTTCGCTGCAGCCAGAGCAACAGTTTTTTCATAAAACCCATTTTTCCCAATGGCTCCNGGATCCACGCCGCCATGTCCTGCGTCCACCACAATTGTGAATTTTTTATCCACATCATCTTTGTGGGGCAGTGGGGCACTTTCCTCTGTCCTGTCAGGCGCAGATTTGGTNGCTCTAGTCTTAACTGCGGCNGCGGTAAACTCCTCATCTGATGCAGGCCGAAAGTCCAGCACTAAACGATATGGTTTTTCGTCGCTAGGCGTTAATATGAAATTCCGTGCTACCACGGATGGGGTGGCTAGGTNGATAACTAGTCGTGATACTTCTGGCTTAAAAAGCCCAAATCTAAAACTTTTGACTACGCCGACCTGTTCCTGTCGCGCCATTGAAACAAGAAATTCAGTTTGGCGTAAGTCAAGCACTATACGATATGGGTTTGAGATTAGAAGTATTTCAGGCTTTACCTCTTTAGTGACTTCCAGAACCAGGCGGGTATAGCTGGGATGCTCCCATATTCTTATTTCTGTTACTTGAGGCCCGAGGTCAGGTTCAGCTGATGTTTGGGCCGTTCCAAATAAGCTTGTAAACAGAATACTATAAAAGTAGGCAAAAACTACGCGCAATGTCGCCTCCCGTCACCAAATGATTGAACATATAATGGTTGGCTAATTGGTGCAGGCGCGATGAGAGGATTCATATTGGGGTTTTAGAGCCTTTTTGGGCTGTTATCACTTGTTGTAACCTATATATAGAGCCAAATATCCATGCAATATACCTTATATAGATTCTTTGGTGTAGTTATAAAGGGGGTGCGTCCTCCGTCGGAGGTGCAATGGCGATTGAGTTTGGGTGGGTTACGGGCTATTATCCAGGGTAGCGGTAGGTTGACTGGGTGTTCGGCCCTTAACATCTTAGGGGTCGATTGCTGTGTCTCTGGGTAAAAGGTGACTTTATTGGTTAGGGAAAGGTCCAAGAAACTGGTTGACTATCGATTTCAATTTTTTAAGAGGGTAACTGCTGCCCGTGCGGCTTTCACGTTACAGGGGCTATGTAAGCCCTTTGGTTTTTTCGCACGTTGGCGCTGTACCCAAATACTATGTTTATTGATAACGCTGCGCGCAATGGCCATGTTGGATATGCGCGCGCGTACTGAAAGGATTGTACGCCAATGGCGACAAAAA
Source organism: Rhodospirillaceae bacterium (assembly GCA_002728255.1). Lineage (NCBI taxonomy): Bacteria > Pseudomonadati > Pseudomonadota > Alphaproteobacteria > Rhodospirillales > Rhodospirillaceae > Rhodospirillaceae bacterium. The sequence continues at coordinate 25,974 of PBWV01000020.1, forward strand.
TGCTTATTGATGCAAGTCACCCCGAGGAGACCCGGGTGGCGGTTGTGGATGGTGAACGGCTAGAGGAGTTTGATTTTGAAACGTCTATCAAAACTCAGAATAAGGGTAATGTATATCTAGCTAGAGTTTCCCGAGTGGAACCTTCCCTGCAGGCAGCCTTTGTGGATTATGGAGGCAACCGGCAAGGCTTTCTTGCTTTTAGTGAAATTCATCCAGATTATTATCAGATACCGATCGACGATCGAAAATCTGCTGTTTCTGACCTCGGTTCGTCGGAAATAGGGGCAGCGGCAAGCGACCCTGCCTCAAACGACGCAGATGAACCTGATGTTGTTGATGAACCAGGCGATCGTCAGGATACGGCGAAAAGGAGTGAGAGGGGACGGAGATCATACCGAATTCAGGAGGTTATTAAACGTCGCCAAGTTTTATTGATACAGGTAACTAAGGAAGAACGCGGGACAAAGGGAGCTGCCGTGACCACTTATATTTCCTTGCCAGGGAGATATTGTGTTTTGATGCCTAATACTCTCAAAGGCGGCGGGGTGAGTAGGAAAATTGATTCCGGTGAGGACCGGCGGCGCCTGCGATCGATAGTTAATGAGTTGAAAGTGCCAAAAGGGATGGCTGTAATAATCCGAACTGCGGGTCAAGAGAGAAACAGAGCGGAGATAAAGCGTGACTTAGATTATTTGCTTAGGCTATGGGAAATCATTCGCGAGTCGACCCTAAGGTCCGTAGCGCCTTACCTGATTTACGAAGAAGCAAACTTAATAAAGCGGTCAATACGTGATCTATACAGACCCGAGTTTGAAGGTATTCTGGTCCAAGGTGATGAGGGGTATAGAATAGCAAAAGCCTTTATGCGGACGATGATGCCCAGCAGGGCTAAGTTGGTGCAGCCTTACAGGGACAAAAAGAGCCTATTTAGGCAGCACAAGATTGAAGAACAGCTGGAGCATATGCATGATCCTGTGGTGGGGCTCCCATCCGGTGGTTATCTGGTGATTAATCCGACAGAGGCCTTAGTTGCAGTCGACGTCAACTCTGGGAGCGCTACCAAAGAGCGTAGTATTGAAGAGACCGCCCTTAAAACCAATATGGAGGCGTCGGAGGCCATTGCGCGACAAATGAAGCTCCGCGATCTGGCCGGTTTAGTAGTCGTGGATTTTATAGATATGGCAGAGGCTCGGAACAATAGGGCTGTTGAACGGAAATTAAGGGAGGCGTTTTCGACTGATAGGGCTAGGGTTCAGATGGGCAGGATAAGTGTGTTTGGCTTATTGGAGTTCTCGAGGCAGAGGCTTCGCCCTAGCTTATTGGAGGTCAACTCTGTGACGTGTTTTCGTTGCGGGGGAAGTGGCCGCAATCGTTCTACCGAGTCTCTTGTAATGCAGGCATTGCGCGAACTAGAGGAGGAGGGCTTAAAGGGAAATAAGGGCTCTGTTGAAGTCACTATGCCCAGGAATGCAGCCATGTATCTTCTAAATGGCAAGCGGCAGAGCCTGTCTGAGTTAGAGGCGGAATATGAAATGCGAGTTTTCGTGACAGAGCAAAATGTGGAGGATCCCGCTGGCGTTGTTATTGCGCCTATTGGATCAGAAGTGGGTGACAGAGCCTTGCAAAGCTCCCCTATCCCGGAGCCAGAAAGTAAGCCTGAACCGAGGGGAAGGCCTAATAATTCTAAGAAGGGGAGGCCAAAAGGAAAACAGACTACTGTTAAGGCTCCACAGGGAAGTTCGGATATGAGTTCGGCGGCCACTATTAGTGAGGAAGCATCCGAAGAAAATGAAAGGGTCGGTGCAGGACGGGGCCGTCCACGACGAAGAGGAAGGCGTGGAGGTCGAAGGCGGAACTCCGGTGAGAGGTCTCCGGCGGCCGCTTCTGGTGCTGAAACACAGTCTGTAGGGGAAGTCAGTGTTAGTGGGGTATCGGAGCAGGCGACCCAGGCTCCTCCCGCGGGTCCCCTGTCAAAGACAGAGGAAAGCGAAGGCCCTCTTGTCGTATCCTCGAAGATCTTGCAAGAAGAGGCCGCAGAGATGGTTTCCAAGGCGCAATCCACTGATGCGATCGACTTGGGCTCTAAGCCTCCTTCGGGCAAAAAGCGGCGCACAGGTCGAAGGCGGTCAAGCTCCACGAAAGAGGATACGAGCTCCTCAGGTACTGAAAGAAAGCGAGGGGCAAGCCGTCGCTCAACCCCTGCAAGTCTCCGAAGACCTTCTTCTGAGGTTGGAGAAGAGGTAAGTAGGGGGTCTTCAAGGTCAAAGAAGGGACAGGGCCGGGAGGCTGGATCGGGCGCAGGTGAGACGGAAGTTCTGGCAGAAGTGCCTTCTGCTCGTTCGACCAAACGTGTTAGAGATCGGAAGTCGCGCACTCGCTCAGTCACAAAGTCTCCCAGGTCTGAATTAAGAAAGAACACGAAAGGAGAGGCCCATGAGGACCTTTCATCGGATCAGGCGGAGGAAAGTGGACACGATCCGGAGGGGGTATCAAATGCCAAGCGGCGGAAAGGTTGGTGGCAAAGAGTAACAGGCTCCTAGTGGTCGCAAGACCTATAATCAATTTTTCCTACAATTTGCTCCTTTAACCTCTCCATTTTGTGAGACGGGCGCATGCCTCGTTTATGGTTTGTTCCTCGCCCGCAAACGAGATCCGTATGTGTTTATGNCCATCCCGTGGATCAAAATCGATGCCGGGAGTGGTGGCTACACCTATTTCTTCAAGCATTTGCCTACATAAATTTGTTGTATCGTTTGTGAGATTTGATGCATCCGCATATAGATAGAACGCCCCATGTGCGGGGTGGAGGTTGATAAATCCGAGGTCTGGCAGAGTTTTCATAAGTGCAGCTCGGTTTCTTCCATATGCCTGCACATATGCATCTAATTCATGACGGCAGCCAAGCGCTACAATAGCAGCTTCCTGTGACAGGACAGACGGGGAGACAAAGAAATTTTGCGTTATTTTCTCTATTGCTGGAATGAGNTTATGGGGGGCCACCATCCAGCCTATGCGCCACCCCGTCATTGCATAATATTTTGAAAAACTGTTGATAACTATAACATTTTCGTCAAATTCAGCAGCAGTGGTTGGTGCTCTGTCGTAATTAATGCCATGGTAGATTTCGTCGGAAATCAGACGCACTTGGTGAGTTTTGCTCCAAGAGATTAATGTGGATAATTCGTCAACTGTCAGCATGGTGCCTGTTGGGTTTGCAGGGCTGGCTACAATGAGACCTTGAAGTGGATAATTTTNCTGCAGAAGTNCTATAACTTTATCTAATTTAGTGCTGGGACCAGGCCTTATAGGGACAACCTCAATGCCAAGAGCTTGCAGTATATTTCGATACGCAGGGTAACCTGGTTCAATTATGGCTACTCTGTCCCCAACATCAAACGCTGCGAGAAATGCCAATAGGAAGGCCCCAGACGCTCCAAAGGTTGCCACTACGCGGTTAGCAGATATTTCAACTCCATAGGCGGATTTGTAGTGCGCGGAGATGCGATGCCTGAAGGCAGACAAGCCTAACGCCTCCGTGTAACCCAAAGGCCCCTGTTCTAAAAGGTGTTGTGCGCTAGCGATGACTTCCTTTGGGGCCNCGAAACATGGTTCTCCTACTTCTAGATGGAGAATATCTTCCCCGGCAGCTTGGCGTTCATTAGCATCTCTCATGACTTCCATTGCAAAAAATGGAGAGATATTGCTCCTGGTCGCTATCTTCAGAGTTTGATTGTTCATACTGTAACTGGTTCAGTGGTTCTTTGTTGAAGGTTGTGCTGTTCGAACCCACCAACACAAAAAAGAGTTTCAACGAATTGGGTGGGACTAAAGCACACTATGATGCAGCAATGTAACTGGGTGAAGGTCTAATTCCAAGGTTTATAAGTACTGCTAAGGTTTGCTAGATTATGGGTCTTACCACTAGAGNATGGCTGCCGAACGGAGGTGAAGAAGTGAAGCTGCAGATCCCCATTATCGTATTCGGCTTGGTTTCAGTATTTTCAAATGGCTTCACAAAGGAGCTTTCGGCGCAGTCCTTATCAGTGTTACGAGATTCGGAGATTGAGACAATCCTTCGGGTTTGGGCGGACCCGCTGTTGGAGTCTGCTGGCCTGGACCCCGACGCTGTACGCATTCGTCTAGTCAATGATGCGAGATTAAATGCCTTCGTTGCGGGAGGCCAAAACATCTTTCTGAACTCCGGTCTGCTTATGGCGACCGAGGACCCGCTTCAGGTCATAGGCGTTGTTGCACATGAGATAGGGCATATTTCGGGTGGCCATTTGGCGCGGTCCGAGGAGGCGTCTCGGCAGGCTCAAACGATTGCATTGCTACACACTGTGCTCGGCATTGGGGCCGCGGCAGTAGGGGCTGTTGCGGGGTCAAGAAGTTCTGGAGAGGCAGTTGGAGCCCTGATATCTGGAGGTGGAGCGGCTGGGCTCCGACATTTTCTTGCTTTTAGCCGGACCCAAGAAACGGCAGCTGATCAGGCGGCTTTAAGATTATTGGAAGCAAACCAGATATCGGCTAAAGGTCTTCTGAAGTTTCTGCAGAAATTTGAAGACCAAGATTTGCTAAGCCCCGAACGGCAGGATCCATATTTGAGGACGCATCCGCTCACACGCGGAAGAATCAGCTTCGTTAAGAATCACATTGCAGCGTCCGAGATTTCTAATAANCAGACTTCTGGGCGTTTGCTGAACCAACACGCTCGGATCCGGGCTAAGTTGGTAGGGTTTCTCCGACCTATAGACAAAACACTTCGCCTATATCCTCCTGAAGATAAATCAGTTGCAGCTCGTTATGCTCGAACCATTGCCTATTATAAGGATTCAGATATTGAGCGGGCATTACATGAACTGGAGAAACTATTAGTAGAGGAGCCTAAGAATCCATATTTTCATGAGTTGCGAGGCCAGATTCTTTTTGAGAGTGGCCAATTGCGTCAGGCCTGGCCAAGTTACGAGATGGCGAATGAGCTCTTGCCAGACGACAGTTTGTTGATGTGCGCTCTGGCGCGGTTAGAAATCGAATTAGGTGACCAGGAGCTTGTGCTCAAAGCCATAAGGTCCCTGGAAAAGGTAATTATTGATGAGCCTACCAATAACGTAGGGTGGTGGCTTTTATCGATAGGATATGGGCGGGTTGGGAGGATCCCTGACTCCTCTTTGGCATCGGCGGAGCAGGCAATCTTGGAAGGTCGTCCAGAGGATGCGTTGTTATATGCGGCTCGTGCCATGCGAGGGTTTGANCCTAATTCTCCTCGGTGGCTTCGATCTAATGATGTCGAGCAACTCGCCCGTCGGATTATAGCAAGGTAGTCATTTCTGCCATTAAGTTTTGGATGTTATTCAAGGGGTGCTGAGGTAGGGTTGTGAAGATGAGCTGAGTTTTTAAGGTCTGGACTGTGGAGGTGTTAGGTGGATAGAAGACAGTTGACTATGTGGCTTTGTGTAGGGGTTTTTTGCTTCGGNAGTGCCGTCATTGCTAGTGCAGAGGAGAGTTTATCGAGTTCTCAACGAAGTGAAATAGAGCAGCTAATTGAGGAATATTTAATTTCTCATCCTGAAGTTATTTTGGAGTCTGTGCAAAATTACAGGGAACGCCAGGAGACAGAGAGAATTGAGCGGGGAGTTAGTGAACTAAAGGCTCGAATGGTTGATTTAGAACGTGATCCCGAAACTCCTGTTGCGGGAAATCCAGACGGCGATATCACCTTGGTTGAATTTTTTGACTACAATTGTGGTTATTGTAAAATTGCTTTGACTACCATTCGCGAGTTGCTTGAGGAGGATCCAGGAGTCCGTCTGGTACTAAAGGAGTTTCCAATTTTGAGCGAAGGTTCAGAATATGCTGCTAGAGCAGCGCTCGCAGCCGGGGTCCAGGGGCGTTATTTTGAATTTCACAGTAGTCTTATGGAAATCCGTGGGCAAATCTCTGAACAGGCGGTGTTGGAGGTTGCCGCTCAGGTTGGATTAGATGTCGCGAAACTCAAGAAAGATATGGAAGCTGAGAGTATAATTTCTCAACTAGAGTCCAATAGGGAATTGGCGCGATCACTTAATATAAATGGTACACCAACCTTTGTAATAAGGGATCAAATTATTCCCGGAGCAGTGGATGCGAAGGCGTTGCGAGAGTTAATAAGGGAAATTCGGATCAACGATTAGTTTTCACGTTTTTAAGGGTCATATTTTTGAAATTGGGACACTCGTCCCCGCAGAGTATTGTCGCGCGCATCTGGAAAGGATGTGTTGAGACCTGTGTCTGGGGGCAGAGATAAATTTGATAACTTGGAGGAGGAAGCGAAAAGTTTCTGATAGAACTGCTATAGTCAGAGGTTGCGTAATGTTGTGCGCTGCCATTTTGTTGTTATGTTCATGTGTTACTCCCCACTCTAATAAACGATTAGGTGACAATGGTGGGAACTTAGATTTTGATGGACTTGAGCAGAATTTCCCCCGGCTATTGGAGGTTCGGTCTTTTCTCGCATCTTTTTCTGACCATTCGAAGGATGGAGATTTAATCGCAGAAAAACTTAACTTGTTTGCTGAGGTATTTCAGGTTGCTAGGCGAAATTATATAATTTCATTGTCGGCAGGACATCTTATAGATAGCTTCTTAGAGGGTATTGACCTGAAGCCAACTTCTGAACATCCGTATAACAATGTCTCAGAGCGTGTGAATAAGGCCCTAAAACATATGCTCAGGAAACTAGACCCGCATTCGGATTATCTCACTTCGAGGGATTTTGATCGTATCAAATCCCGAACCCTCGGCGAATTTAGTGGCATTGGTATAGAAATGACTATGGAGGCTGGCTATGTAAAGTGTGTAGNAGTTATTCCCGGAACTCCGGCATCTCGTTCTGGGATTAAGCCAGGAGATGTAATAACAAATATTGATGGTGTTTCGGTCAATGGGGCGAGCCTAATAGAGATTGTTGATCGGATCCGTGGTTTGCCTGGGACGATCGTTACCCTTAATGTGGCCCGTCATGAAATATCGGATACTTTCCAAGTCAAGATTNTGCGCGAGAAAGTTAAGGTCGAGAGTATTGAATCCCGGATGGAGGGCAATATTGGATACATTCGGATCTCCACTTTTAATGAGAGTACGGGCGAATCTTTGCGAGAGGCCCTGAGGGAGCTTGCTGTTGGTCAGGTAGAAGAACTGGACGGGTTGGTGATAGACCTAAGAAATAATCCGGGAGGCTTGTTGCAGCAAGCCTTGCGGGTAAGCAACTTTTTTTTGGTGTCTGGTGAAATTGTTTCTACAGCAGGGAGAAGGGATGAGCAGATTCGTAAGTTTCAGGCTGATAAAGAGGATATAAGTATGGGGCTGCCGTTGGCTGTTCTTATCAATAACGCTACTGCCTCCGCCTCGGAAATAGTTTCCGGGGCTCTCAAGGATCGTGGTCGGGCNCTGATATTTGGGCGGCGATCGTTCGGTAAGGGCTCAGTGCAAAGTATTATTCCTCTCTCTGGTCTACGCGGGGCTCTCCGCCTTACAACAGCAAGATACTATTTGCCCTCGGGCCGATCTATCCAAGCGCACGGTGTGGAGCCCCATGTAGTGGAGGAAGCTGAGAGCGCCTCCTNTCGCGAGGCCGACTCAGCAAACTTTTTACAGCCGGATAACGAACTTATGTCTCGGGGTACTGTTGCTCTCAGCGATATTTGTCCTGAGTCCTCAAAGGAAAACGACCCTGTCCTTTCATGTGCCCTTTTTGCTTTGCGCTCGCGCCTGCTTTCTCCGAATTCTCTGCAGTTACGAAACTGAAAATTTTTCAAAACTAAAAATTATATAAGCCCACTCAGTGGTGATGAGGGGTCTGCATAGAGCTTCTTTCCCATTCGGCCAGCAAGGTAGGCTAGCCGGCCCGCTTCCACGGCGCTTCGCATGGCGGCTGCCATCTTCAAGGGGTCTTTGGCAGCTGCTATTGCGGTATTCATCAATACTCCGTCACATCCGAGTTCCATAGCTTTCGTTGCATCAGATGCTGTTCCTACGCCGGCATCTACTATTATAGGTACGTTACTAGCTTCAATTATCAACCGAATATTAACTGGATTTTGTATCCCTAGTCCAGATCCAATGGGTGCGGCGGCGGGCATAATAGCGGAGCAACCTATTTCTTCTAATTTCTTGGCTCCGATAGGGTCGTCATTGCAGTAAACCATTACTTCAAACCCATCATTAACAAGAATTTCTGCAGCCTTAAACGTTTCTTCCATATTTGGATACAACGTTTTCTCATCGCCAAGGACTTCTAGTTTTACTAAGGTCCAACCTCCCGCTTCGCGAGCGAGGCGAAGGGTTCGAAGGGCATCGTCAGCATTAAAACAGCCCGCTGTATTCGGTAAGTAAACGTATTTTTTTGGGTCTACGTAATCCATAAGCATGGGTGCATTAGGGTCAGTCACATTGACCCGCCGAACGGCCACAGTAACCATTTCCGCCCCTGACGCAGCTATTGCTGCAGCGGTTTGCTCTAAATCATGGTATTTGCCAGTTCCCACGATAAGTCGTGATCCAAATGATTGGTTGGCCACAGACCAGGTATCTTTATTATCAGTCAAAATGACGCTCCTTTAACTCAACAGTGCCCATCCCGCCGCCTATAAAATGAACTATCTCAATTTGGTCCCCCTCGCAGAGGTTCAAAGAATTAAACTCAGTTTTTGGCACTATCTCCCGGTTTCGTTCCACAGCTATTTTTCGTTCATCCAACCCTAGCTCCTTGATTAGAACCGCGACAGATATTTGATTTTGAAAGTCTTTCTTGGTGCCGTTTAGTATTATCTGCATATCATTATAGTTAAATTTAAATTAATTGTGTCGTCCGGGTATTCACCAGGCATCTATTCACATACACATATGGATGTGAATAGATGTCAGAACAGAATCACATAGTAATGAATTGGCCAAATGTTGCAGCTTAAAATTTTCTTTTGGGAAATCCGTGGACCAATAAGATTATATATGGCAGGTTAAATTTGTCGAGCTAAGAGGTAAAGCCCTATAGATGCGAAAGCAGTTACAAATACTTTTAATAAATGGCCCTAATCTGAATATGCTGGGGGTACGACAACCGGAAGTCTACGGGCGCAGTTCTCTCAAAGATCTAGAGCGTATCTGTGAGAGCGAGGGACGATCTCTGGGGCTATCAATTGACTTTCGGCAAAGCAATGCTGAGGGGGAATTNGTTTCTTGGATTCAGGGAGCCCGAGGCGCTATGGATGGTATAATTTTGAATGCCGGTGCACTAACGCACTCATCTGTCGCGTTGCTCGACGCATTGGGTAGTGCGGAAGTTCCTACGGTGGAGGTTCATATGACCAATATTCACCAGCGGGAGGACTTTCGCGAAAATTCCTATGTATCTGTGTTTGCAAAAGGTATGGTGTGTGGCCTTGGGACCTATAGTTATGTTTTGGGCTTGAGAGCTATTCACAGTATCTTAAATTCGTCTTAATAATAGGATGGAAGGCAATCGTGGCAAAAATTCATATTGATGATGCTCTTATTCGTCACCTAGCGCAATTGCTTGATGAAACTGGTTTAACGGAAATAGAGGTGGGCACTGGTAGGGAAAGGCTGCGCGTTTCCCGTGCTGCGGCCGCTGTTTCAACTTCATTGGTGGGACAACAGGCTGTGGCGGATAGTGAGTTTTCCTCAAGGAGGGGGCCAGAAGTTGGGATGACCGAGGAAGTTGCAGTTAGCGGCGGGACCCCTGTTAGAGCGCCCATGGTGGGGACAGTCTACACGGCCCCAGAGCCTGAAGCGGCGCCATTTGTTTCTGTTGGGGGCAAGGTTCATAAGGGAGACACTTTGTTTATTATAGAAGCGATGAAGACCATGAATCCAGTTACAGCATCTTTGGATGGTGTAGTTAAAGAAATTTTGATTGAGAATGGCAACCCGGTGGAATATGACGAGATACTGGCGTTAGTCGAATAGAAGAAATGTTTAGCAAAGTATTAATAGCGAATCGTGGAGAGATTGCACTTCGAATTCATCGTGCTTGTCGTGATTTAGGGATTGCTTCCGTTGCAGCCCATTCTACGGCGGATGCGGATGCGATGCATGTACGACTAGCCGATGAGTCTGTCTGTATTGGTCCTGCTTCGGCGAAAGAGAGTTACTTAAATGTACCGGCCATCATAGCGGCGGCAGAGATAACTGGAGCAGACGCAGTGCATCCAGGGTACGGATTTTTATCAGAAAACGCAGAGTTTGCGCGTATTTTGGAAGCACATGGTTTGACTTTGATAGGCCCAAAAGCAGAGCATATTGAAATGATGGGCGACAAGGCTACAGCTCGGAGGGTGTTAGGAGATTTGGGCATCCCATTAGTCCCCGGAAGCCCCGGAATAGTCCGGACCTTAGATGATGCAGTTGAGGCCGCTGGCGCCATTGGTTATCCAGTTTTAATCAAGGCGGTTGCTGGAGGAGGTGGCAAGGGAATGAAGGTGGCCCATATGCCGGAGCAGTTGGGGACGGAACTGGCCTTAGCGCGCCGAGAAGCCATGGAAAATTTTGGGAATGATGAAGTATATATTGAGAAGTATTTGTCGAACCCCAGACATATCGAGTTACAAATTATGGCTGATAGTTTTGGGAATGTCGTTCATTTTGGGGAGCGAGATTGTTCTATTCAACGTAGGCATCAAAAAGTTCTGGAAGAGGCTCCGTCGCCAATTCTAAGTGCGGCCGAGAGAGACGTTTTGTTTAGTCGGTCTATAAGCGCTGTCACACAGCTGGGTTANCTCGGGGCTGGCACCTTGGAGTATTTGTTCGAGAATNGTGAGTTTTACTTTATTGAAATGAACACACGCATACAGGTCGAGCATCCAGTGACTGAAATGGTTACAGGAGTGGATTTGGTGTGCGAACAAATTAGGGTGGCAGCGGGGTCGGAGCTCTCCTATAGGCAAGAGGATGTCCTCTTTAGAGGCCACGCAATTGAATGTCGTATTAATGCTGAGTCTCCGGATACCTTTATTCCTACCCCGGGCACCGTGACCGAGTACCATCCTCCCGGTGGTGGTGGGGTCAGAGTGGATTCGGCATTATATTCCGGCTATTGCGTACCTCCATTTTATGACAGCATGGTGGGAAAGTTAATAGTGCATGGGGCCACCAGAAAAGAGTGTATTAAACGCCTTTCTGGGAGCCTGAAAGAATACGTAATTGAGGGAATAGAGACCACGATCCCTTTACATCAAAATCTACTTCGGCAAAGCCAATTTCACGATGGTAGCTATGATATACATTGGTTAGAGCGATTGATGGAGAGCACTTAAAAAGTGCTTCCCAATGATCACGCCCGAAAAACTAGAGTCAGTGCACTGTTAAGTGCCTATCGTTCTGGTTTGTTTCCGATGGGGGAAGCTCGTGAAAGCCCTGAGATTTATTGGGTCAATCCAGACTTTCGTGGAATTATTCCACTTACCCAAGGGGCTCCGGTCCGTTCGCTTCGCCGGGCTTTGCGTGACAATTCATATGCTATTACCATTGATACAAATTTTAACCGAGTGATAGAGATGTGCGCGGAAATTACCCCCAATCGACCAGAGAGTTGGATAAACGCAGAGATAATCAAGTGGTATACTGACGTACACACTGAGGGATATGCACATTCGGTAGAGTGCTGGAAAAATAATTATTTGGTAGGCGGTCTCTATGGCGTCTCAATTGGTGCAGCATTTTTCGCGGAAAGCATGTTTAGCCGAGAGAGTAATGCCAGTAAAGTGGCGTTGGCTCACCTCGTTCAGCGGCTAATAACGGGTGGCTATACGTTATTAGACGTCCAATTTGTGACAGCACACTTGAGCCGGCTTGGAGCTATAGAAGTTAGTCGAGCAGAGTACCTCGAATTTTTAGATGACGCTCTCCTTAAAACGGCTGACTTTCATTTCATGCCTTCCACTGGAGGCAAGGATTCAATTTCTACCTCTGGTTGAAATTGGGGTTCTGAGCTTACGTAACAATCGAGCACGATGATATCGTAAACAGGATGTTCTATGCTTGATAAGCTGGGCGATGAAGAGAACATCCATCCCCTAAACAAAAGTCCTGTCTTGGAGGGATGTGAAGTATCCCAAACTTCTAAAAATGCTGCGTTTTCTGGAAGTTGTTCCGGGGGTGCCTTAATGCAGCGAGAAGGGCGGATTTGAAGAGGACCCCAGACTATCGTGGCTCCCATGCCAGCTTCTAACTGCAATACACGGCCAGTGGTTTTATTGAGGCCCTCGAGGAGTAGTGTGTTCTCATTGGCATTGGCTGCGTAGGACAGCATTAGAAGAAGGGTTAGAGCATATGGGCTTATCCGCACAGTCTGATATTCACGTGCGATTTGAGAATGGCTTTGGCAAACTAGTAATGATTTCAGAAAGTACTTCTCTGATTTGCTTTTCATCGCATCCCATCAAGACGGCATCTTCCAGAGCTTCTTCACAAATTTCTTTTATTTCAATTATATTTTCGTTTAGGACTTTAATTTTTTCTGAACATCCTACCGGGGAGCCTTTTGTGTCTAGCCAAGTTGGAAGTAAATTGTCTTTTTTGGTTGGAGATTCCATTTCTAGGGTTTCCTATTCCCGGCCCTTTAGATGGTGTACCTTTTGGCTAGTCCGTCGAGCAAACTGTATGGCATCTTGGATGCATATTTGTTTTTCAGCTAGGATCACGGGTACCTCCTTATCACCTTGCATCTTTCCCATATCCATATAGCGCTGGAACTCCCGCGTGGCAACCTTTTGGAGCCAGGAACGGGAGTTGCTTAACATTATGCCACATTGGTAACATAGTGTATTCTAGAGGTNATTTCCTCCTTTCCTAACTTATATCGGCTAAATTAACGGGTGGTTTTTAGCATGGTTAGCGTTCTAAAGCTTATTCCGCTCAGGAAGGAAAGGCTCGGGCTTTGCCTTGTGGCTTTGGCCGCCGTTGGGTTTGGTGTTTCCCCGTCATTCGCTAAGCTTGCTTATTACGGCGGTTCCGAACCACTATCATTGGTAGCCGCCCGTTTTACTATATGCGTTCTGGCAATGTTTGTTATTGCTAGTATCCGAAAAAGTTCTCTCTGGGTTGGGCCCAAGTTACTTCATATTCCGTTGGTGATGGGTTTATTGCTAGCTTGGAATGCGACAGCTTACTTGTCAGCAGTTCGCGAGATAGATGTGAGCTTGGCAGCGGCATTGTTTTATACATTTCCCCTACAGGTCGCGCTATTTTCGTGGTTATTTGGTAGTGATTCACTTTCGGTGGGGCGAGTTAGCGCACTATTTATTGGCTTCACCGGTGTTGTTTTAGTAATCAGTCTAAACTTATCTCGACCTAATATGTNGGGTATTGCGTTAGCTCTAGGTGGGGGATGTGGGGTGGCTTTGACCTCTGTACTTTTTGCTCGGGTGGCAGACATAGAAAATAGTATCGGGCTAATTCTTTGGTCCATGGTGGTAGCTTGTCTGGCTAGTTGGTTTTTTGTTTTCTTTCGGGGTGGCGTAGCCTTTCCAGTCAATTGGGTCGGTTGGAGTGGTTTTGTGGTATCCATGTTAGGTTTTTCTTTAGCGGTAATCGCGTATTACCTTGCTTTGCCAATGATTGGACCGGTAAGAGCTGCCATTGTCGCTAACCTAGAGCCAATAATAGCAGTTCTAATGGCAATGTTTTTGCTCAATGAGCGTCTTGGGCCTGTACAGGTTTCGGGGATAATATTGATTGTTGTTGCTGTCTATTTGGGAGGTCGGCCAAGCGTGAGGCANTCCAACTAGTTCGGCTCCCATGGTTCGTAGTTGCCCCGAGATACGTCATTCTCTCCCGTCGGGGTTGCACCGGATGGATGGTATGCTTTAGGGGTTCCACTTAGGTTAGGCTGGTGTCCTATCATCCAGTCCCGGATGACGGGGGGGTCTTGTGTCGGAGGTAGCTTCAGGGTGTGCGTTAGCCACCCCTGCCAGTTTGGGGGTACGGCCGAACCATCTGCCTCATCCGGATAAATGACCCATCGCCTTTCTTTCATTTTTGACCCACAGCTACATCGGTAATACTCATTCCCATAATCATCTTGACCGACTTTTTTGCCAAACAGTCTTGTGAAGATTCTAGTTCCAATTGATGTAGACATTATAGCGCCATTACTAAGAGTTGGTAACATAACGAGTATAGTATCAGTAATAATATTCGTATAGCACGATATATTGCTATGGAATGCTGGGTTAGATAATTTCAATCTACTTTTCCTATAGGTTTAGGAGGTTNTCCATGGCGAGGGAGAGAAAGAGAAATTGGAAGATCTGCTTGCTCTAATGTCTCCGAGTGTTTATAAGGCCCCGTTTCCCTCTAACGTACAGATGGCTATACAATGGCAATTGAAAAAACATTATCAATTATAAAACCTGATGCAGTAAGAAGNGGTTTGAGTGGGAAGATTAACGCTCGCTTTGAGGAAATTGGCTTAAAAATTGTTGCCCAAAAACGACTTCGATTGACNAAGGCTCAGGCTGAGGGTTTTTACGCGGTTCACAGTGAAAGGTCCTTCTTTGGAGATCTATGCGAGTTTATGTGTTCAGGTCCTATAGTGGTGCAAGTATTGGAAGGTGAATCAGCGATAACAAGAAATCGCGAATTAATGGGAGCAACCAATCCTGCAAACGCTGAGGTGGGCACTATTCGTAAGGATTTTGGTGAATCAGTGGAGGCCAATTCTGTGCATGGATCTGATAGTCTTGAGACAGCTGCGAGCGAGATTTCATATTTTTTCAGTCAGATCGATATTGTTATTTAAGCCTTTTCCTTTCTAGATTGGTCTAGTGGTTTAGCAATGTTGTGGGTATTGGGGGCGGCCAGTTTTACCCTGCCACGGACTATGGATATTTGGCCCTTAGCAATCCAATTTAGTGCCAGCGGATAGCATACGTGTTCTAGCTTTAGAACACGGTTTGACAGCTTAACTGCACTATCCTCGGTGTTAACCGGAGTTATGGCCTGCAAAATAATTGGACCCTCATCCATGTCGGGGCGGACAAAGTGAACTGTGCACCCGGAATAGTGGGCACCCGCCTCTATTGCCCTCTGGTGTGTGTTTAATCCCTTAAAAGCTGGCAAAACCGAAGGATGGATGTTAACCAAGCGGTTATACCAATGATCCACGAAGCTTGTGCCAAGCATCCGCATAAATCCAGCCAGACAAATAAATTCAGTCCTAGCGTTTTCTAACACGGAGGTCAGTTGTAGCTCAAAGGCGTCCCGGCTCTCAAATTTTTCATGCTCAATTATCTGAGTTTTAACACCTAGATTTTCGGCTGTATTGAGCCCCGTAGCGTTTTTGCGGTTGGAGATTACGAGGACTATGTCAATATCGCTGTCTGGTTTGTAGCTGGCCCGAATTAAGTTTTCCATGTTGGAGCCCCGACCCGAGATCAAGATAGCCACCCTCATTATGTATTCAGCTCCATTTATTCTGGAGTCCTTTAATAGTTACTCGTTGTTTTTGTGCGCTTGATTTTTTTATTTCGCCTATATGAAGCACGCTTTCTCTGCCTGCTCTAAGGCATTCTGTCACCATATCAACCTTTTCCGGGTCTATTACAATTATCATCCCCACTCCGCAATTAAAGGTGCTAAACATCTCTTTGGCACTAAGATTCCCCACCTGCTGAAGCCATCTAAAACAACTTGGGGGCTTCCAGTTAGCATTTATTACTGCGTCAGTATATTCGGGAAGTATCCTAGGCACGTTCTCGTAAAAGCCGCCCCCGGTAATGTGAGCAATTCCCTTTACGGCAGGNCTGGTTTTGGCTAGTAGTTGAAGGATTGACCTAGTGTAGATGCGTGTTGGTTGTAGCAGTGCTTCTCCAAGGGTCTCCCTTTGTGAGAATGGCGAAGGGTCCGAAAGCTGGAGGTCTTCTGAAGCCAGAATTTGCCGAATAAGTGAATAGCCATTAGCATGGAATCCGGAGGATTCCAGGGCTAAAATTTGATCACCCGGTTTGATTTTGTTCCCTCTGATTACGTCGTCTCGTTCCACTGCCCCCACCGCAAAGCCGGCCAGGTCATAGTGTCCGCTGGAATATAGGCCAGGCATCTCAGCTGTTTCACCACCTATTAGAGCACATTCAGCTTCTTTGCAGCCTTCCGCTATGCCTTGAACTACTTGGGTCGCCACAGAGGTATCCAATGTCCCAGAAGCAATATAGTCCAAGAAAAACAATGGTTTCGCTCCCTGCACAACTAAATCGTTGACGCACATGGCCACAAGGTCTACTCCAACCACGCGGTGACTATTAGTCTGGTTGGCTAGGAGTAGCTTCGTTCCAACTCCATCTGTTGCAGCAACGAGTAAAGGGTCATTAAAGCCGCTTGATTTTATATCGAATATTGCACCAAAACCGCCTATTTCCGGCGTATTTCCATGGTTTGCGGTGGCCTGAGCTAAGGGCTTGATAATATCGACGAATTTCCGCCCAAGCTCAACATCCACTCCAGATGATCCGTACGAATAACTATTATTTTTGGACTTGTTCATCNTATTATATGCCGGGGTCCACGAGTGAGCCAAAATTTATGGTGAAGATAGCAGTCCAAAGAAGCTTTGCAATGGCACAGAATATAATCTTTTTAGTTAGGATCATACCCCTGGCTGCAGGGCTAATTAGTTTCCTAAGCTTTTACAGTATCGCTGATGATGATCTATATACCGTCGGGTCGATCAAGCTTGATGCAACCGCTGCGGATTCAAACACTGCAAGGTCGGAGGCCATATCTGAAGGGCAGGAACAGGGCCTAATCCTTTTGTTGAAAAAATTAACTTTACGTAGAGACGAGGCAAAGCTTCCAAAGCTAAGCCGGGATGAAGTAGCTGGGTATGTTCAAGATTTTGAAATTTTTAACGAAAGAAGATCGGATCAACGTTATATAGCCGAATTGAAGATACGATTTAATCGGGAAAAGGTTCGTGGATTATTAGTTGCCGCNGGGGTGCCGTTTTCCGAGGCCGAAAGTATTCCTGTAGTTGTATTGCCAGTATATAGGGAGGGAGAGGTGGTTACCCTGTGGGAGGACTCTAATCCGTGGCGTGAGGCATGGAGGAGACTTGAAATAAAAAATGAGGCCGTAAGTCTGATCGTGCCTATGGGACAATTGACTGATGTTCTGGCAATAGATGTAGAGCAAGCTCTGGCTGGAGATCGTGATTCTTTGCGCGAGTTCGCCTCAACTTATGGGGCAGGGGAAACACTGGTTACCGTGGCTACAATGTCTTCTGTTACATCGAATCAGGGCTTTGTAGACGTAACCATGCAGAACTTTGGGGCGACAGTGGGGGCTGTCGAAATAGAGAGGTTTGACATGGTTGGCAGCGAAAACCTAGAAGGATTTCTGTTGAGGGCGGCGGCGCAAATGGCACAGCGGGTCGAATATGATTGGAAAGTATCAAATCTTCTTTCTTTTGACGAAGAGGCAAGCATTGATGTGGTATACCTTGTTGAGGGGTGGGCAGAGTGGAAAAGTATTGTTTCTCGGTTAAGGGGAGTGTCGGTNGTGCAAGACGTTGCTATTNTAGCTCTCTCCCGAAGTAAAGCTAATCTGCGTGTAAAATTTCTGGGCGGCATTGAACGATTTGCGCTCTTGCTACAAAGAAAAGAGCTTGCGTTGGAAAAAGAGGCAGGAAATTGGGCTATTCTGGATCGTTCTGAGAAGGTAAGTCAGACACAGGGCGAGGTTCTTCCCAAGCCTAGTTTAGAAGAGCTGCCAGAGCTATCCGTTGAGCCAGATCTGGTGAATCCCCTACCTTCGTTGGGGGCTACAAATGGTGTAAGTCGAGAAGATCTATTCATAGAGTAGAGTGAGAAGGATAAATTTTGGATAATCGCGCGTTGGTGCTTCTAAAGTAAAGGTAGAGTTGTGACTTTGAGAAAAGAAGGGGTGTTCTGGATCGGGCTGGGGGTCTTTGTTTTGATCTTCCTGGTGTTGTTGAGCGAGATATTGTTCCCATTCGTTGCTGGGGTCGCGGTAGCTTATTTCTTTAACCCCGCTGTTGTTAAGGCTAGTAGATTTGGTCTTGGTCGAGCGGTTTCTGCCTCTCTTGTNCTAGCGCTTTTTGCTGTGAGTATAGTTCTTGTTGGTTTGCTAGTGTTTCCGATATTGCAGGGGCAAATTGTGGGTCTATTTGCTCAGTTACCGCTTATTGTGGAAGAAGGGCTGTCTCGGTGGTCACAATTAACCCCTGATAACATGCATGCTTCCTTAGTGGCTAATGTTGGGCTGGGAGAGGAAGCATTTTTGGGGGTAATCCCCCGGCTCACTGACTGGACATTCCAATCGTTACAAGCTGTGTGGTTGTCTGGTTCTGCACTTATAAACTTTGTTGGATTGTTATTTGTGAGCCCCGTTGTTGCCTGGTACCTGCTACGTGATTGGGAAAAGATTCTCTCACAATGTAATGATTGGTTGCCTCGTGAACATGCCCAAACAATTCGCACTCAGCTTCATCTTGTTGATGAGATTTTAGCGAATTACTGTCGAGGTCAGGCNAGTGTTTGTATAATTCTTGCAATTGCGTATTCGCTCGCACTGGGTATTTTGGGACTTAAGTATGGGCTTCTGATCGGCTTAGTTGCTGGCATAATTTCGTTTGTTCCATACGTGGGGACAATTTTTGGGTTTTGCCTCGCTGGTGGGTTCGCCTACTTCCAATTTGATGGTGTGGAGTTTGTCGGTATTGTAGCCATAGTCTTTGTAATAGGGCAGATCATTGAGGGTTATATTTTGACGCCTAAATTAGTTGGACAGCGGATAGGATTAAGTGCTGTGTGGGTCTTGTTTGCCCTTTTGGCCGGAGGGTCACTATTTGGCGTGGTTGGCATCTTGTTGGCAGTGCCCGTTGCCGCGGTCATCGGGGTTGGATTGAAGTTTCTTTTTAATCATTACCTTCAAAGTCATTTGTACCACGGGCCTCCTAAAAATCATTCGGTATCGGAAAAATGAGCCAAGCTGGGCCCCCGCAGCTGAAATTAGATTTGGGTCTAACTCCTGTATATCGGGAGGAGGATTTTTTGGTGGCTGGGTGCAACTCTGAGGCGGTTAGCTGGCTTGACCAGTGGCCAGAATGGCGGGCTTGTGGCCTTATCGTGTCTGGCCCCCCAAGCTCCGGGAAAACCCACTTGGCTGAAATTTGGCGGAACAAGGCTCAGGCAAAACTAGTGGATGGAAGAGATCTCCTGCTCAACCAGGATTGCTTTAGTGATTCAGCGGAATCCATCGTGGTCGAGCACGCAGATGAGGCTAATGAGAGGGCATTACTACGTCTCTATAATGGGGTGGTCGAGTACAAGAAAAGTATTTTATTGACCGCGAACAGCGATCCCCAATTCTGGTCTATTTCTTTGGAAGATCTCCGGTCCCGGCTCATGGCGTTGCCGGCTGTAAAAATCGGTGAGCCTGATGACTTCTTGTTGCAGGCGTTACTGGTGAAGCAATTCTCGGACCGGCAGGTGCGCATTGAGGTGTCGGTAGTCAGGTATTTAGTTGAACGGATGGAACGTTCATTTTATATGGTTGGTCGCTTGGCTGATGAGCTTGATGCCATGGCTTTCAGGGAAAAAAGAAAGATTACCACTGTGTTGGCTGCCAGGGCGCTTGAGAAATTAATGAATGGAAAGTTTTAGGTTGAATAGAAAATAAGGAGAGTGAGATGGATTTGGGACTATCAGGAAAAAGCGCCATAGTTTGCGCTTCTAGCAAGGGCCTTGGAAAGGCCTGCGCCTTGTCCCTGGCCCGTGAAGGGGTTGCGGTTACAATCAATGCGAGAACAGAGACAGAACTTGAGACAACTGCTGAGGAGATTCGCCAGGAAACTGGAGCCACTGTAGTTGCAGTTGCTTGTGACGTTACCTCAGCCGACGGTCAGGCTGAGTTACTTTCGGCGTGTCCAAACCCTGATATTTTGGTTAACAATGCTGGCGGACCGCCCCCAGGGGATTTTAGAGACTGGGTTAGGAAGGATTGGGTGGATGCTGTTACAGCAAATATGATCACTCCAATTGAGCTTATCAAGGCAACAGTGGATGGAATGATCGATCGTCAGTTTGGACGAATAGTCAATATAACGTCTGGGTCTACCAAATCTCCTATACAACAGCTGGGATTGTCTAATGGTGCCCGCACTGGTTTGGCTGGTTTTGTCGCGGGGATCGCAAGACAAACAGTCAAGCATAATGTTACGATTAATAATCTTTTGCCTGGTCCTTTTGAGACGGATCGGTTAACGTCAGCAGTTAATTTTGCAGCGGAGAAAATGGGGAGACCCTTCGAAGAAGTTTACCAGCTTCGTGCGGAGGAGAACCCAGCAGGGCGGTTCGGGCAGCCCAGCGAATTCGGTGATGCCTGTGCATTTTTGTGTGGCGCTCAAATGGGTTATGTAACCGGGCAACATTTTTTGATGGATGGCGGAGCTTATCCGGGGACATTCTAGGAAGTTGTCTAGGTGTTACTAGGGGCGTTTGATGTTTTTGAATAAGGAAATGCGCTTTGGACACTGATCATGAGCATCGAGAGCCGGGCAACCTGAAGTTGCCGTCTTGCGAGGCCAGTTCTGGTCTTGCTGAGGGAGATTCTCGTTTCATCAATCGAGAATTGTCTTGGTTGGCATTTAATGGAAGGGTTCTTGAGGAGGCAACAAATAAGCGGCAACCCCTGCTTGAACGTGTCAGATTTTTGAGTATTTCAGCCAGTAATATGGACGAGTTCTATATGGTCAGGGTGGCCGGACTAAAGGCCCAAATAAGGGCCAACCTTTCCCAGATTACTCCAGATGGAAAGACCCCTTCGGAGCAGATTACGGCAATAAAAACCGCTGCGGCGGCCCTTCGGACACGACAAACACAAGTGTGGCGGGGACTTCGGGAAGAATTGAGGCAGGTGGGGTTGATCCTTGTAGCGGCACATGAATTGAGCCAATCGGATGATGGTTGGCTAGGGGAATATTTTAATTCTAATGTTTTTCCAGTTCTGACACCTCTTGCGATAGATCCGGCTCACCCTTTCCCATTTCTTCCAAATCTTGGGTTTGCCTTAGCAGTTCAGTTAGTTCGTGAAGAGACTGGCGAAGGTATGCGGGCTCATGTTTTGCTACCACCCCAGATTGCCCGCCTTATTCGGCTACCAGGCCTNCTGGATCGTTATATCCCGCTTGAGGATGTGGTATTGAAATTCATAAAAAGGTTGTTTCCAGGTTATGGTGTTTCTGGTGCGGGATTATTTCGGATAATTCGTGATAGCGATATAGAAGTTTCAGATGAAGCAGATGACTTGTTAGTGTCATTTCAGCGAGCAATNCGGGAACGACGGAGAGGNAATCTAGTTCGCCTTGAGATTAGTGACACCATGCCCGCCGAACTACGTGAAATGTTGATAGATGAATTGGAGGCAGGCGCCGAAGATGTTTCGCAGGTATCGGATATTTTGGGCCTCCACCAAGTGGATGAATTGNTTCTTTGTGGAAGGCAAGACTTGTTGTTCCCAAAATACACGGCACGATTTCCAGAAAGGATTCGTGAATTTGGTGATAACTGTTTCGCCGCTATACGCGAGAAAGATATTCTGGTTCATCATCCCTATGAGTCCTTTGACGTTGTGGTCCAGTTTCTTGAGCAGGCGGCGGCTGATCAGGATGTTATAGCAATTAAGCAAACATTATATCGAACTACACCAGACTCGCCAATTGTCAGCGCGTTGGTGAAGGCAGCGGAGGGTGGGAAATCAGTTACAGCTCTGGTTGAACTAAAAGCAAGATTTAACGAAGAGGACAATTTGCGTTTAGCGCAACGCATGGAAAGGGTTGGAATTCAGGTTGTATATGGATTTATTGATCTAAAGACACATGTGAAAATTTCCTACGTTGTTCGGAGGGAGGAGAAAAAATTAAGGACATATACTCACTACGGGACGGGCAATTACCATCCAGTTTCAGCCAAAGTGTTTTCTGATCTTTCATTCTTTACTTGTAGTCCTGAATTAGCTAGAGATGCTGCAACTATCTTCAATTATTTAACAGGATATGGAGAGACCCCCCGCTTGAATCAGGTGGCATTTGCTCCTATCACCTTGCGGGAAACGATCAATGATTTGATTGATAAAGAGATTAAGAATGCTGAGGCGGGAGTGGCGGCGGAGATCTGGGCGAAAATGAATTCGCTTGTTGATCCTGATATTATTGACAAGCTGTATCAGGCAAGTCAGGCGGGTGTCCGTATTCAGCTTGTCGTTAGGGGAATTTGCTGCCTCCGGGCCCAGGTCACGGGGTTGTCGGAACGTATTCGTGTAAAAAGTATAGTTGGACGTTTTCTCGAGCATAGCCGAGTCTGGGTATTTGGTAATGGTAGGGCTTTGCCACACTCCGATGCTAAGTTATTTATTTCTTCGGCCGATTGGATGCCGCGAAATTTGGATCGACGCTGTGAAGTAATGGTGCCAATTACTAATGCTACAGTTCACGAGCAGATACTAGAGCAAATACTTGTCGCAAATCTTAAGGACGATCTTCAGAGTTGGGAGATGTTACCATCGGGNAGGTTTGAAAGACAGTTTCCAAATGGGGTAGGTTTTAGTTGTCATGAATATTTTATGACTAACCCAAGTCTCTCAGGGCGTGGCAAGGCATTGGAGCGTTTCGGCGGTCCTGCCCAATTAAGGGTAAAGTAAGATAGACTTGCTAGAGATGTATTCCGTTAACAAGCAGACTCCTGGGTAGAATTGGTCTCTAAGAGTAGATGATGCTGTATGTCCAAGTCAGTTGAGGAAGTAATCCAAGGCACAGTAGGGCGGCGCTATGCGGTTATAGATGTTGGTTCTAACTCGATACGATTAGTCGTTTATGAGGCTCTCAAACGGAGCCTGAATGTAGTTTTCAACGAAAAAATTTCTTGTGGCCTTGGTTCGGATTTGTCTCGCACAGGTCGCCTTTCTGTCAAGGGGGTCGAGCAGGCCTTAAGCAATTTAGCTCGCTTTTCTGATTTAATTGAAGCGATGGACGTAGGTCTGGTTGATGCTGTCGCTACTGCTGCTGTCAGGGAAGCAAGCGATGGCAATTTCTTTGTTGAACAGGTGAAACGCGCGGTGGGCATGGATCTTCGTGTGCTCACGGGTGTAGAGGAAGCAAAATATACAGCACTAGGTGTAATATCGTCGGTTAGATCCGCTACTGGACTAATAGCAGATTTAGGTGGAGGTAGTCTGGAACTGGCAGAGGTTCGCGGGGATGTTGTAGGTAAGACTGCTACCCTTCCATTCGGCTCCCTGAGGTTTTTAGGGAATGAGAAAGTTGGTACTAAGGATAAATTGGCTGACCTGGCGGTAAAGCTTGAGAAGCTAGATTGGCTTGCAGGACACAAGGGTCAGGAAATTTTCTTAGTCGGTGGAACTTGGCGATCACTCGCTAGACTTCATATGTTTCAAAATAAGTATCCGCTACAGATAGTGCACAAATATTCCTTGAGCTATAAGGAAGTAGTAGCTTTTTCTAAGCTTTTGTCTGTCCAAAGTTATGCTTCCTTGGCGCCTATTTCTCAGATATCAACTAGACGGCTCAAGCTTTTGCCGTTGTCTGCGCAAATTCTCTCTATTATCTTGGATCAGATTAGGCCAAGCCGCATTGTTTTTGTTGCCAGTGGTCTACGAGAGGGTTTGGCATTTAGCAGGTTATCGATCGAGGAACAGAACCGAGATCCTCTTATTATGGTTTGTATGGATATAGCAGGTCGGGCGGCCCGGTTTCCCGGTCATGGCAAAGAGCTGGCCGATTGGCTGGCTCCATTGTTTCCTAGGGAAACGGAGGAAGAAGCCCGCCTGCGCTACGCCACCTGTCTCCTTTGTGATATTGCATGGAGTGTGCATCCTGGGTATCGGCCTGAATATGCTTTGATGGAGTGTGCATTGATGCAGGCTCCAATGGATCACTTTGGCAGGGTATTTCTAGGTCTTGCTACGATGACCCGTTATAGCGGGAGACGAGTGCCGAAATTTGCGGGGCAGATCCAACCCCTCATTGACAGGGGTAGTTTAGGTAGGGCGAGAGCTATCGGCCTAGCCGCACGGGTTGGGGAGACTTTATCGGGCGGTGTTCCGGGAGCTCTTAGCGGATCCTCCTTAGCCATAAATGAAAAAGAAGTAACTCTTTCGTACTCGGAAAAAAGTTCTGCCTTGATTGGTCACGTGGTAAGGGAACGATATACGGCTTTGGCCAAACACTTAAGGTTAAAACCGCGTTATATTTTGAAATAGCTGATAGTATGGTCGATCATCGAGGTAGTGCACCTCGAAATAGGAAGGTAGCCACTATATTTTATTTCAATTTTTCTTTTCACACGAGGTGTGGATATGCACTTCCCCGTTGTTGACTCTTAAGCTGAGTTGGCCGCGAATTAATTTCAATGCGTCTTCGCCAAAAACCTTTCGTCTCCAACCTGTTAGAACGGAGTTTTTTTCTAGACCGGCAGCGATTTCAATCAAATCAGAGTTTTTTGCTACTAAAGGAGCGGCAATAGAGTTCTCATCACATCGAACTTTCAGCAAAACTTTGAGTAAGTCTACAACTGCTGGTGAGGCTGGGTGATTGTCAGGCTTCCTAGGAGTTTCTGGGTATTTTTCTAGCTTCAGGTTTTTCCCCCGCTCGATTGCCTTTAGCATAGAACTGACTAATTTTCCTTTAGTTAATGTTCCCTTTAAGCCTCTGACTCTAACCAATTCTTCCATGGTGGTTGGTTGTGAAACAGATATCGCAAGTAGAGACTGGTCGCGAATTACGTGTTGTCGGGGGAGATCGTAAAGTATAGCCCATTCCTCCCGAACGGCTGCTAATTCTCTTAAAACAGCAAGGGTACGGGAGCTAGCCCCTCTCGTTTTTATTTTTTTCCAGGCGGTCTTGGGTTCAGTAATGTATGTCTCTTGCTTACCGAGAGCCGCCATCTCCTTGGCAATCCAACTTTCACGTCCCGTTTCCGCAAGCCTTTTCTTTAAGGTTAAATATATTCGCGGTAGGTGAATAACGTCAGAAAGGGCATATTTTAACTGCCTTTTTTCCAAAGGTCTTCCAGACCAATCAGAAAATCTCGAAGACTTGTCAATTCGGGCGTCGGCGATTTTACGAGCTAGATGCTCATAACTGGCTGACTCACCAAACCCGCAAACCATAGCCGCAACTTGAGTATCAAAAATTGGATTGGGCAGTTGTCCAATGAGATGTAAAAATATTTCTATGTCTTGCCGTGCTGCATGCAGCACCTTCACGATTTTTGAGTTTATCATTAGGGAGAATAGTGGTGATAAATCGATGCCTTCGTGCAATGGATCTATTGCAAATGGTTCGCCTTTTGGGCCAGATATCTGAACTAGGCAGAGTTTTGGCCAATAAGTTTTCTCTCTGATGAATTCTGTGTCTATGCAGATAAAGGGTTCCTTAGTGAGTTTATCGCATAGAGTTGCTAAGCTTACTGAATCTGTGATTATGGTCATAATGTACTATATCTTAATCCAAACATTTTCTATTTTGCTGAATCTAGGGAATGCGGTTTGTGTTATCCGGTTCCGATTGTTGCCTGGATCAATGTATCCTACCTAGAGGAAATTTGTTAGTATAAAGCGGGCGTATAGTCGTTTGGAATGGAGTTTTGAAAATGCCGACTAGGAATAAATTTGTGCCTTCTGGAGTGATTCCAGCATGTCTTCTCCCTTTTCATGATGATTTTTCGATTGATGAGAAAAACTATAGAAAGCATTTGCGTGACGTTGCGACTGTTGAGGGTTTGTCGGCGATAACAGTAAATGCACATGCTTCTGAGGCTCACGCTTGCAGTTTTGAGGAACAACAGCGTGTGCTTGAAGTTAGCCTGAGTGAACTCCCGTCAATGCCAATAGTGAATGGTATATATGCGGATGGTAGTGCCTATGCAGCTAAATTGGCGTCAATGGCGGATGCTGAGGGCGCGTCTGCGTTGTTGGTTTTTCCCCCTAACTCTATTGCTATGGGTGGTCAACTTCGGCCTGAAATGGCACTGTCCCATTTCAAGGTAATTGCTGATAGTACCGATTTACCCTTAATTGTTTTTCAGTATCCAATGGGTGGAGGTCTAGGACACACTCTAGAAACCCTCGTTCGAATAGCTGAGGAAATCCCAACAGTGGTTGCTATTAAGGACTGGTGTAATGACGGGATGCTCCATGAGAGACATATTCGTGTTCTCCAGAATTTAGCCCGGCCTATCAGCGTTCTAACTACTCATAGTGCCTGGCTGATGTCTTCCCTAACGATGGGGTGTAATGGGCTGCTGTCGGGTGCGGGGAGTGTTATAGCCGACCTCCAAGTGGATTTATGGCGGGCTGTTCAATCTGGTGATCTGGCTCTTGCGCAGGGGATCAATGATCGTATTTATCCTATGGTTCAAGCATTTTATGCTCCTCCATTCTTGGATATGCATAATCGAATGAAGGAGGTGGCCGTACTTTTAGAACGCCTTCCAAAGGCTGTGGTCAGACCTCCACTATGTAAACTAGTTCACGGAGAGATTGAAGTTCTCAAAAAGGCTCTTAAGGAGGCCGATATTGGGCCCTTGGGTGCAAACCAGAGAGCCGCGTGAAGTGGTTTCAACGTATAGGTGCCTAGTAATTTAGGGCGTGGAAAGGTAAACGCGTGTGAGTAAAGATAAGCCAGTTTGCTTGATCACGGGATTAGGTGATGGAACGGGTGGAGCTTGTGCCCGCCGGTTTCACCAAGGTGGGTATCGAATTGCAATGTTAGCCCGTACCCAGGACCGTTTGGATCGTTTTGAAACAGAGTTGGAAGGCTCAAAGGGGTATCAGTGTAATGTTATGGATCTCGATCACTTAACAGAAATTGCTGAACAAGTCGCCTTGGAAATGGGTGCGCCGGAGGTTGTAATACACAATGCAGCAGGGGGTAGTTTTCAGAGTTTTCTAGGTGATAAGCCAGACCATTTGGAACGAAACTTTAGGATCAACACCACCTCTTTGTTATATATCGCTCGTGCAACTGCCCCGGCAATGATCAAGGCAGGCAAGGGTGCAATTATTGTTACAGGTAATACATCGGCCTTACGAGGAAAGGCTAACTATGCTTTTTTTGCCCCTACCAAAGCGGCACAACGTATATTAGCACAATCCATGGCCCGGGAACTGGGGCCGAAGGGTGTGCATGTTGCTTATGTGCTTATAGACGCCTCCATCGATACGCCTTGGACTCGCCATCTCCGCTCGGATGATCCACCAGAATCTTTCTTCTGTAAGCCCCCCGCTATTGCGGATACCATCTATCATGTGGCTCACCAAGATAAATCAGCTTGGACCTTCGATGTTGACTTGCGGCCGTTTGGCGAGAGCTGGTAAGATTTTGGCTAGGTATATACGGAAAGCCAGTGTTTTTATTCTGGCTATGTGCGTAGCCTCGACGTCGTTAGTTGCTGATTTGTTAGATGACATTATTGAGTCTAGAAATGAAATAGAGGCATCTAGGGATGTGTTTAGACACCCCAAAGAAACTTTGCGGTTTTTTGAGGTGCAGCCAGGCATGACTGTAGTGGAAACGCTCCCGGGACGGGGATGGTACAGCAGGATTTTGGCTCCGTACCTGGGTCCATCGGGGCATTTCATAGCAGCTAATTATACGCTCGATATCTCTGCAAAAATATTTGGGGGACGCTGGCAGGCAATGAGGCAAAGGTTTGAGGATTGGCCGCAAACCTTTCCTGAATGGGTAGCTAGTCTGGTCGAGGATCCACCAAGGATTTCGACGTACTACATTACTGAGGCCCCGAATAGTTTATCAAACTCTGTGGATAGGATTTTGTTTGTGCGATCGCTCCATCACCTTAATCGCTTTGATCCGGAGGTTTTGGACCAAGCAGCTAAAGAGTCATTTCGTTTGCTTAAGGCGGGGGGGATTGTTGGTGTTGTTCAACACAGAGCGCCTACAGGAAATAGTCTAGAATGGGCCGATGGCTCTAATGGATATCTGCATACGGCGCGGGTGGTGGCGGCTTTTGAGAATGCTGGTCTCAAATTAATTGCATCATCTGAAATCAATGCAAACGGGAGAGATCGTCCAACAGAAAAGGATAAGGTTTGGCGATTGCCTCCAACATTAAGGGTAAGCGATGCTGCGGAGCGGAAGTCCTCGCTGGATACGGGGGAGAGCGACCGGATGACCTTAAAATTTGTCAAGTAGTTCCCTGAGCCATCTTCTCTACAGATGAATTTTTAGACATGTGATAAAAAAATCACACTAAGGCCATCTTATCCTGACGTCACTATTCGCCGCTGATTCGGCGTTTTTGGTGGCCGTTTCCTGTATATCTGTAAAACTAATTAATATTAGTTATCTTAGCCTTACCTTTTTGACTTGGTTTCCACCTGAGTGTGGATAGACTATGTTGTTGCTCCTGCAGTCGTGTCGGAAGCTAGTGGCCGGCGAGTTACTGTAGCAATCATTGGGGAGGGGAATAATATGTTGAGAATAGGTTTGGTGCTAGGCGCCTTATTAGCTTTTTCATCAAGTGTAGTTGCAAACGAGAGTTCGATGAAACAGCGAGGTTACGTTCTTGGTGGTGTTGGCTTGACTGATTTTAACGTAACAACTTCAGATTTACAGACGTTGAATACGGCCCTTATCAATTTAGGCTTTAGTAGTTCCACCTCTTCGACGGATAACGCAGGGACCTACGTTAAGCTCCATGGCGGCTATCATGTGAACGAATATTTTGCAGTAGAGGGTGGCTTCACGAACCTGGGTACCTTGGAGATCAATACTACACTTACTGGGCCATCAGAAAGCATTGTAACGTCCGTTGATATTTATGGAGTAGAGATAGCGGCAATCGCGAAATATGAGGTGAAGAATAGCTTCGGTTTTATTAAAGCCGGATTTTTTTCCTGGGATGCGGACCTTAGTGTGAATACTTCGCGTGGCTCCGCGTCTACGTTTTTAGGTTCAGGAACTGATCCAACTATTGGGGTTGGATGGCAGTTTGGGGGACAACTCGGAGTGAGGGTGGAATATCAGTATTATCCAGTCGAGGACTCCGACCTTCAGTCTTATATTGTAAGCGGCGTCTATACTTTTTAACCTAGAAGAAGCTCAGGCTACTGACAAAGGATTTGGTGGGCGCGGCTGGGATTGAACCAGCGACCCCCACGATGTCAACGTGGTGCTCTCCCGCTGAGCTACGCGCCCTTTGCTAAAAACCTATGACTAGAAGGGTGTTTTGCACCCCATTAGGCATCGGACAATAGAGGGTGAGGGGTCATTTGCCAAACATTTTCCTGTGCAGCAAGTTATTTTGACTGGAACTGCTCAAGATCTTCCATTTTACCCCTAATAGTGTGTTGGAAGTTCCCTAAAGTATGTAGAATAGCAATTTGCGTTCTTTGTATTACTGGCCTAATGGATATAAACTGGCCAGGAAGGAATTATGGACATAGGTTCAGCTCTTGCTTCTGCATTCACATTGCTTGTGCATTTTGACAGCAATTTGCTGGAAATTGTGGCTCTTTCTTTTCAGGTAAGTCTTTGCGCAGTTGGTGTGGCGAGCCTTTTAGGGCTTCCCATAGGAGCAGGGCTGGCTGTTTTAAGATTCCCAGGGAGAACTTTTATTATCATTTCCCTTAATGCGATGATGGGATTGCCACCGGTAGTTGTAGGACTTGTTGTCTATTTGCTTTTGTCGCGGTCTGGCCCATTTGGTACGCTGGGGCTCTTGTATTCGCCCACTGCCATGATAATTGCGCAAGTATGCTTAATAACTCCGATCATTGCTGCTCTGACTAGGCAAAGTGCCGAAGAGTTATGGAACGAGTATGCCGAGCACCTTAAATCGCTCGGACTAGGTCCCAGGGAGTCTATAAGCACGTTACTTTGGGATGCACGTTTTAGTTTAATAACCATAATNCTNGCNGGTTTTGGGAGGGCAAGTGCCGANGTGGGNGCTGTCATGATTGTCGGAGGAAATATTGATCATGTAACGAGGGTAANGACATCTGCTATTACTCTGGAAACCAGNAAGGGAGATCTGGCTTTGGCCTTGGGTTTGGGAATGATTCTTCTGGCTTTAGCACTGAGCGTGAACGGGACCGCTTTCGTTATTAATGAGGCGGCAAAGAGGCGATATGGTTGAGCTTCCAGACTTCAGGTTAGCCGGTTCCGCGGGCGACAGGCGGATCCGTNTTCTACCTCTGACATTACAAGATGTTTCGTATGAAGTTAACGGAATGCGGCTTATCAAGAACCTCACTGCGACTTTCTTTCCTGACACTCTTTCGGTTGTTTTGGGTCCAAATGGGGCAGGAAAGAGTTTATTACTGCGGTTGTGCCACGGACTAATCGAGCCAACTCATGGTAAGATCCAGTGGAAGGAGAGGCGCAATCATATCGTAAGACGTTTTCAGGCAATGGTTTTCCAGCGGCCTATAATGCTTAGACGTAGCGTTTTTTCGAATCTAGAACATGGCCTTAGACACAGGGGGGTCAGAAAGCACGAAAGATTGCGGAGGATAGAAGAGATATTAGATTCTACGGGCTTGGCTCGGCTTGGGAGAGTAGCCGCTAGAAGGTTATCGGTGGGTGAGCAACAAAGATTGGCGGTCGCCCGAGCGTGGAGCCTTGACCCTGAAGTTTTGTTTTTGGATGAGCCAACAGCCGCTCTCGATCCAGCAGCAACCCACTCCTTGGAAAAAATAATCGAAACTATTCGAAAATCTAAGACAAAAGTTGTTATGACTACCCATGATCTTGGGCAGGCTAGGCGGCTCGCAGATGAAATATTCTTTTTATATAGGGGGAGACTCTTAGAGCATTCTAGTGCTGAGAGTTTTTTTGAGCAGCCAAAAAATGATCTTGCGGAATCATTTCTGCGTGGAGAGTTGCTGTGGTGGAATAGAAAAGAGCTCAGGCCGCCACAAGGATCCAGGGGTACGAGAGGGCGTTGAATTGGCAGTAAGCTATTTGAAATGTTCAATAAGAAATATTTTTCTAAGTTTTATTCTTAGCTTATCTTTAGCCGTACAGGTTTGGCCTGAGGAAGCCACTATTTTGGTTGCTTCGACAACCTCTACTGTNAATTCGGGTTTGTTTGATGAATTATTGCCGATATTTAGAGAGAGTACTGGGGTAAGTGCCAGAGTGGTTGGCGTGGGTACGGGCCAAGCTATCGAAATCGCAAAAAGAGGGGACGCTGATATTTTGTTCGTGCACCATGAGCCCTCAGAAATTGCATTCATTAATAGTGGCTNTGGAGTTCGGCGATCCCCGGTGATGTATAACGATTTTGTGTTGGTAGGGCCGCATTCGGACCCGGCTGGTATTAGGGGAGCAGATAGTGTGATCTCGGCTTATCGGTTGATAGGGAGCGCTCGCCCAGTTTTTGTCTCCCGTGGGGATGAAAGTGGCACACACAAGAGAAGTCAGGAATTTTGGAGGAAAGCAATGACGGATCCGTCAGCCTTCCAGGAGGGTAACTGGTATAATGAGGTTGGTGCGGGGATGGGCGCTACGTTAAATATAGCCCAGGAAATGGGCGGGTATACCTTGACGGATAGGGGTACGTGGGAAGCATTTGAGAATAAAGGGATTTTGGAAGTTTTGTTTGAAGGAGATCCTTCTATGCATAATCCCTACAGTGTCATAATGGTCAACCAGAAACTGCATAGGCACGTGAGGGTTGAATTGGCAACGATTTTTATTGAGTGGCTTACTTCTAGAGAGGGTCAGGAAGTCATTGAAAATTTCAAGATTAATGGAAGGCAAATATTCTTTCCAATTGTTGATTATTAACTTTGGGGGTCCGAGAAGTGTGTTTGGTACGTCTTCTAAAGAGCGGTAACATCTTGGCTCAAGCCATCAACTTGTTCATGGGTACATATAATACTATCAGGAAACTATGGCTAAGTGAAAATCGTTGATGCTATGGTGAAGCATAAATTCCCTCATATCGGAACTTTTTCCCTCGACAGGCCGGATCTTCAAAGGTTTCCTATTGTGGTTTCATCTCCGCACAGTGGGCGTTTGTATCCCTCTGATTTCCGAAAAATAGCACGTATTTCTGTGGACAGTTTAAGACGATCTGAGGATCGTTTTGTTGATCTTTTGGTTGAAGATATTCCTGTCCTAGGAGTCCCGGTCTTGGCAGCAAACTTTCCTCGTAGTTTTCTTGACTTAAATCGGAGTCCAATGGATTTAGATCCGGAACTTATTAGTGGGCTATCAACAACCTTAACCAGGGGTTTGATGAGCCCAAGAGTACGTCAGGGTTTAGGCGTTATCCCGAGGGTGGCTGCAAATGGAGCCGAGATTTACAACCAGTCCTTATCAATTGGAGACGCCCGAAGGCGGTTGCTAAGTTATTATTTCCCCTATCATAAAATGTTACGAGCTCTAATTTCTTCTACGTGTGCCAAGTTTGGGTTGGCGGTGCTTTTTGATGTCCATTCTATGCCCTCTAGGGCCGTGAATATTAGTGGCAATGCCCCCCGTACTGTCGTGCTTGGCAATGCCTTTGGTAGCTCTGCACCAGCGTATTTGACTGATATGGCTTTGAAAATATTTTCGAGGTTGGGTTATCAAGTTTTCCGAAATGAGCCCTATTCGGGCGGATTTATAACTCAGCACTATGGCCAACTAGAACGGGGTGTTTTTGTTCTGCAAGTCGAGATTTGCAGGGCAGCCTACATGGATGAGGAGACACTCAGGCCCAGGGAAGGCTTCTCTGGTGTTAAGAAAGACTTAGCCCAATTTGTTATGGAGTTTGCCGAGAGCTTGTCATTACTACAAGCGGCTGAGTAGTTTAGGTTGACCCACAAATTTCCTATGAAGTGTGAACACTTGGTTTTTCTGGCGCTGGTGGATTATGGTTTTAGGCAAGAGCCCCAAGATAGGTATTCTCTATTCCGCTGCCACGGGCCGGGTTTCCGGGTTATGGAAGGATTCCAGAAGTTTTGTTTCTCGTTCTTTTGCCTCGCGTACACTTTTCTCTTTAACATGGCCAAATCCACGAATTTTTTCTGGAATTTCGGCAATCTGCACTGCAAGTTCGTAGTTCTCGTGGTCAAGTTTTGCGGCAACATCCTTTATAGTGTCAAAGTATTCGTTAATCATTTTCCGTTCCAGCCTGCGCTCTTCAGTATAACCAAATATATCCAATGCCGACCCACGAACAAATTTCAACTTGGCTAACAGTCCAAATACAGTGAGAACCCAGGGGCCAAACGACATTTTCTTAAGTTTACCGCTATTAGGATCTTTGGGAGCAAAGAGGGGTGGGGCTAAATGAAAAGTCAGTTTGTACTCCCCCTCAAATGTCTTCCGTATTTTATCCCGGAATTCTGGGTCTGAATGTAACCGAGCTACTTCGTACTCATCCTTGTAGGCCATTAGTTTGAATGCATATTTTGCCACGGCTTTAACAAGGAAGGTTTTCCCTGGGGTAGCATTTTCTTCCAATTTTTGTATATATCGTACAAGCTCTGTATAGCGGCTAGCATATGCACGATTCTGATATTTT
The DNA here is from genome assembly GCA_002728255.1 of Rhodospirillaceae bacterium. Classification (NCBI taxonomy): domain Bacteria; kingdom Pseudomonadati; phylum Pseudomonadota; class Alphaproteobacteria; order Rhodospirillales; family Rhodospirillaceae; species Rhodospirillaceae bacterium. The sequence continues at coordinate 59,540 of PBWV01000020.1, forward strand.
TGAAGAAACTTTTCACGGTGACCAATGATTTGCTCAAGAGTTTCTGAAAGCTCTTGAACAGGGCCTTGTGTTGAACGCTCCGCCGCGGCAGCCTCTGCCGATTCTAGGTCGTGTGCCGCCAATCGGCCCCAGGCAAACGCACTTTTGTTCATTTCCACTGCGACGCCATTGAGTTCAATTGCCCGCTCAATGGCCTCAGCGGAAACAGGAATCAACCCTCGTTGATAGGCGTTCCCCAGCATAAAAACATTGGTTGCTATTGAATCGCCAAACAATGCAGTAGCTATNTTGGTNGCTTCAAGNAAGTGNCTGTTTTTNTCTCCCGACGCTTTCNTGATTGNTTTCTGGTTTGNTNAAGATTGGAAATCTAGNTTGGGGTNATGAATGAACCCTGCAACAGGTGTNTTATGTGAATTAATGATCGCCCGAGTTTCACCACGCCGAACTTTTGCAAGAGCCTCGGGGCTAGCAGAGACAACTAGATCACATCCAAGTAGAAGGTCTGCGCTGCCGGCCCCAAGCTCAACCGAGTGCAATTCTTCAGGTTGATTAGCAATTTTTATATGGCTTACAACCGCCCCTCCTTTTTGTGCAGCACCCATAATGTCGAGAACAGAACATCCTTTTCCTTCCAGATGGGCAGCCATTCCAAGCAATGCTCCCACCGTGACGACCCCAGTACCTCCAATGCCTGTCACAAGAATTTTGGAGGGCCGATTTAAGAGAGGCAACTCAGGGTTCGGAAGCTTGCCGACAAGTGGATCAGACGTTGTGCTAGCAGTTGACGTATTCGGCTTGCGNAGTCCTCCCCCGTTTATAGTTACGAAACTCGGNCAAAAGCCTTTAACGCAAGAGAGGTCTTTATTGCAAGTCGATTGATTGATTACTCGCTTCCGTCCGAACTCTGTTTCAAGAGGTTCTACTGAAACGCAATTTGATGCTGTAGAACAATCGCCGCATCCCTCACATACTGCTTCATTGATAAAGGCGCGTTTTGGAGGGTCAATCATTGTGCCCCGTTTTCTCCGCCGCCTTTTTTCGCTNGCACAGGTCTGATCATAAATTAGGGTAGAGNCCCCCTGCCACTCACGAAGTTCTTTCTGGACTTCATCTAAGTTGTCGCGATGATGAATGGTTGTGCCGGGAGCGAAACTTGATCCAATCGTGTATTTTTCGGGTTCGTCGCTAACAATGGCAATTCGGCGGATTCCCTCGCCATAGAATTGGAATGTTATGTCTTCGACGTTGATTTTACCGTCGACTGGCTGGCCACCAGTCATGGCTACGGCATCATTAAACAAAACTTTGTAAGTCATATTAGCGCCTGAGGCCACTGCAGCCCGAATTGCAAGGAATCCTGAGTGGTAGTAGGTGCCATCACCTATATTGACAAACACATGTTGGTTCCCATTGAAGGGCGCTTGCCCAATCCATGTCACGCCTTCAGCCCCCATGTGAGTGTAGGTATCCGTGTTTCGGTTCATTTTCTGAACCATAAAATGGCAACCAATCCCGCTTAAGCCCCTGCTTCCTTCAGGCACTTTGGTTGACGTATTATGGGGACACCCAGAGCAGAAATAAGGGGTTCGCAGTATTTGGGCGCTGTCCGAGGATGGGGTAGTTCTATCACGTAATAGCTCAGCCTGGCTGCGGAGCTTTTCCTTATCTCCCAAACCTCCAATCCTTGCCGCCAATGCTAAGCCAATTCCCTCTGACGTAAGTTGATAGGTAGAAGGGAATAATGTCTCCCCTGTTTCATCGTTTTTACCAATGACGAGAGCCGGTCGGTTCTCTTCATTAAATAAAATTTCCTTTATCTGGTCTTCTATAAGACCTCGTTTTTCTTCCACCACAATTATCGTGTCCAAGCCAGCGGCAAATTCCAACAAACCTTCTTTTTCGAGAGGCCATACGAGTGCTGGTTTATACAAACGAACTCCCAGTCTTTTGAGGTCCGTTTCATCTAAATCCAAGTCCGATAAAGCCTGGCGGGTATCGAGGTAGGACTTTCCTGCAGCGACAATCCCTAAAGTATCGTTATCTCCCTGCATCACTATCTTATCAATTTTGTTGGCTCTCGCGTAGGCTTGTGCTGCTGCCAACTTGTATTTGTGTAGTCTCTCCTCTTGATCCAGTTGGGGGTCCGGCCAACGAATATTGAGGCCATCGGCCGGAAGGATTGCGTCCTTAGGTAGGACAGTGGTAAGTCGATCGGGATCGACATAAACTGAAGCTGATGAGTCAACTGTAGTTGTGACACATTTGAAGCCGGTCCAGCACCCAGAGAAGCGGGACATGGCAAATCCGTGTAGACCTAGGTCAAGAAATTCTTGCACTCCCGCCGGGCTAAGCACCGGGATCATGGCGTCCATCATTGCATATTCGCTCTGGTGAGCGAGTGTCGATGACTTTGCAGTGTGATCGTCACCCATTAGGGCAAGCACTCCCCCGTGAGGTGAAGTCCCCGCAGCGTTGGCGTGCTTGAAGGCGTCGCCACAGCGGTCTACGCCAGGCCCCTTACCATACCAAATGCCGAATACACCATCAAATTCTGTCTTCTCCAGCAAGTTTATTTGCTGGGTCCCCCATACAGCAGTGGCTGCCAGATCTTCATTTACACCTGGCTGAAACTTAATATCATTATTTGATAAGAAGGCTCGAGCTTGCCAGAGTGCCATGTCGTATGCCCCAAGGGGCGAGCCCCTGTACCCAGAAATGAAGCACCCGGTCTTCAGGCCGGAAATTTTGTCCCGCTGTTTTTGCAGCATAGGTAGGCGCACCAAAGCCTGGGTCCCCGTCAGGTATACCCTTCCAGATTCAGCGGTGTACTTATCATCAAGCGTTGCTTGTGCCATGTTCATAGTGCCTACACTCCCTCACCAAAAAGATTCGACGTCCGCGATAATCAACGATTATGATGCCCTATTTAATCAAATTGTGGGTGTTTTTCATAGTTAATAAGCCCTATTGTCTGAAGCGTTTGGGGTTTTAACACACGATTGGACCCTTATGCGAAAGGAAGAAAAGAGCTTGGGGCAAGGAGGGCTAAGATTTTGAGTGTTCGTGTGACTATCTTTGGGACTGCAATAGCGGTTATTGGTGAAATATTATGACCACTGTCGTTACTGGTGCAGCTGGCTTTATAGGCCATCATGTTTCCCTGTCGCTAGTTTCCAGGGGAGAGCGGGTAGTTGGGTTGGATAATCTAAACAATTATTACGATGTGGCGTTAAAGCAGGCCCGGCTGAGCCGGCTAGAGAGTAATCCTTCTTTTCACTTCGAACAGCTGGACATATCAAGAGAAGTTGACTTAGCTTCGGTCTTTGAACGATATGGTCCCATCCATAGGGTTGTGCATTTAGCGGCTCAAGCTGGGGTAAGATATTCCATCGAAAATCCAATGGCATATGTTCAATCGAATCTTGTCGGTCAAATTGTTGTCTTGGAGCAGTGCAGGCGTCATGAACCATTTGAGCATCTAGTATATGCAAGTTCAAGTTCTGTCTATGGCGGCAATACCAAACTTCCTTTTTCAACTGATGATCCAGTTGATAACCCCATTTCATTGTATGCTGCTACCAAACGAGCGGATGAATTGATGGGCTATTGTTACAGCCATCTTTATGGAATTCCGGCAACAGGCTTAAGGTTTTTTACAGTTTATGGGCCNTGGGGNAGGCCNGACATGGCTGCTTATCTNTTTGCTGAGGCNATCCTGGNAGGAANNCCAATAAAATTGTTNAATNATGGAAANATGAGGAGAGACTTTACTTATATTGATGANATCGTTTCAGGGGTAATTGCTGCCTTGGATCGACCTCCCGTGTCTAGTAACGGNGGAAAAAATTGCCCGCCACACAAGTTATATAATCTGGGCAACAATAACCCGGAACCGCTAACGAAATTTGTTGAGTTGTTGGAGATGGCACTAGACCGTAAGGCCTTGGTTGAGATGTTGCCCATGCAACCTGGGGATGTGGCCGAGACTTACGCAGATATTACAGCGGCGCGAAAAGATTTATCCTTTGCACCTAGGGTCACAATTGAGGAAGGGTTGCCACTATTTGTTTCCTGGTTTCGCGAGTATCACGGAAGGTAAACTGATTTAGTTTGTTTAGAATAGCCCGGTGATCCGACCATCCTTGTCTAGGTGGATGTCTGCCGCGGCTGGACGTGATGGCAGCCCCGGCATTGTCATGATTTCCCCACAAACGGCAACTATGAATCCGGCCCCTGCTGCCAATCTTATATCTGTTATTTTTAAGTCGTGCCCAGCAGGCGCCCCTTTTATCTTGGGGTCGATAGAAAAGCTGTACGGTGTTTTCGCCACACAAATTGGTAGTGAACCGAATTCTTGGTTCTGTAACTCATTCAACTTTCTGTCCGCAGAGGGATTAATGGTAACAGAATCAGCGCCATAAATTTGTGTTGCGATTATCTCTATCTTNTTTTTTAACAGTTCATGATCATCATACAAGAGTTGGAATTTTCTTGGTTTGTTGTCTATGATAGAGACGACTTTCTCGGCAAGAGAGATCGCTCCCTCGCCGCCAGTTGCCCAGTGATCACATTCAGAGATCTCTGCCCCAATAGAGGAGCAGTAGTCCTTAAGGGATGCAATCTCTTTTTGGGTGTCTGAGGTAAAGCGGTTTAAGGCTATGATAACAGGGACATCAAATTTTCTAATATTATTTACATGTCTAGCTAAATTTTCACAGCCGTGTTTCAGAGCGTTAATATTCTCCTTCCACAGGTCATCGCGGTCAACGCCACCATGCATTTTCAAGGCTCGAATGGTAGCTACTACCACGGCGCAATCTGGCTCTAAGCCGGCTTGACGGCACTTAATATTGAAGAATTTTTCAGCCCCTAGGTCAGCGCCAAAACCGGCTTCTGTGACAACATAATCTGCAAGTTTGAGGGCTGTCTTGGTGGCTATCACCGAGTTGCATCCGTGGGCTATATTTGCAAAAGGTCCCCCGTGAACTAGAGCCGGTGTCGCTTCCAGCGATTGGACCAGATTTGGGAGAAAAGCATCTTTTAGGAGAGCTGTCATTGCGCCATTGGCATTTAGATCCGAGGCCTTGACAAANTTCTTCTTCAGGTCTGAACCAACGATTATTTGACCAAGACGATTGTCCAATTCCTTTAGGTTTTCCGAGAGGCAAAGAATAGCCATGACTTCACTTGCTACGGTGATATCAAAGTTTCCTGAGTGGGAAAACCCATTAGAAACTGCTCCGAGACCAAGTACGATTTCCCGGAGTGCGCGATCATTCATATCCACCACGCGGCGCCAAGTGAGACGCCGCGTGTCAAGTTGTTTTTGGTTGCCCCAATAAATATGGTTATCTACCATGGCGGCTAGGAGATTATTTGCGGCACCGATGGCGTGAAAGTCGCCCGTAAAGTGAAGNTTTATATCTTCCATTGGAATTACCTGTGCGTATCCACCTCCTGCCGCTCCGCCTTTCATGCCAAAGCATGGGCCGAGGCTGGGTTCCCGCAGACAAATAGCTGTTCGCACTCCTATTTGCTGTAAAGCGTCACCGAGTCCAACTGTAGTTGTTGTTTTTCCTTCTCCTGCTGGAGTGGGGGTTATGGCGGTTACCAAAATTAACTTTCCTGATGTTTTTTGTTCTTTAATTATTCTGGCATCCAATTTGATTTTAGCCTTGTTTTCACCAAAATTTATCAGTTGGCTTGGGGACAGTTTTAATTTGGAAGAGGCTAACTCTGTAATGGGCATGCAGTTGGCATCCCGAGAGATTTCGAGGTCAGTTTTAGGGTTACTGTGTTGTTCGTGTGAATATGACATTCATTCTTGAAAGATTAATCTTAGATATGTGTGTTTATTTTTGGTCTGAGGNCTATCCGCTTAAAGTTATCTTTTTCTGAGGTCTAAAACTGATCACTCGTTATTACTTAAATGGATTAATTGCTTAAGAAAAGACCAAATAAGGACTTATTATAAAAGACTGCTCTTGTGCAATAGTTCCCCCATTTATTATATTGCAGAAAGTTGGGGGGTTTCGTGAGTACAATGTTAACCAATCGTGACCAACAAGATGTCTCAAAGAGGGTCTTAGCAGCCCGAAATGGTCTCCACGATAAGCCTCTGGTGAAGTTTCTTCTAATTGGATTCGGGTGGCTAAATGTGGGGTTTGGGGCCGTGGGAGTGGTTGTCCCGGGAATTCCAACTACTATATTTCTATTAATTGCTCTCTGGGCTTTTTCTCAAAGCTCTGAGCGCCTTCGCTCCTGGTTGTACACCCATCATGTATTTGGTGCGTTTTTGCAGAATTGGAAGCAGCACGGAGTAATCCCAAGGAGAGCGAAGATTGCGGCTATATCGGTAATGTCTGTAAGTTGGGTTATATTAATTTTTCTTTCAGCAAAATGGATGGTTTGGGGTAGTGCTGGTTTGGTTATGCTGTGTGTTGCTGGTTTTATTGCAACTCGTCCTAGTGTTCCGCGCGGCGACTAGTGTTTTCCCTTCTTTCCTTTAATAAAAGTCTCCGTTACCCACCAATTAGGGTGGGCCTGTGCGATTTGCGATGCAGATGTGTGCGCCATTTTGTGATTTAGGAAGAGCCCAAAACACGTTGGGCCGCTCCCCGATAGGCGTGACAAATAGCAACCTTGGCTTTCTCTTAAACATGTCAACGCGGTCTTGATATCTGAGCACAAGATTTCGGCAGGGAGAGTTAAGGAGTTTGTCTTCCTAGACAAATAAGCTGCCAAGGATCCAGTCTTCGTGAATTTGAGGCGCTGGCTGCGGTTCTTGACGAATGGGCCTGTAAAAGCCTCAAAGACTGAATTGGTAGCAAGATTTTCTTTTGGTTTCACGAGGACCACCGCAAGCTTTTCGTTGGGTAAGGAAGCCTGGATTATTGTATCTCCAACTCCTCTAATGAGGGCCTCTCTTCCATGCATACAGACTGGAACATCGGCCCCTATACTCAGAGCTAGCCTCATTATATCTGTCTGATCGCTCGAAATGCCCCAATATTGAGATAGCAACGTAATGGTGGCGGCGGCGTCAGACGACCCGCCACCCAATCCAGCTGACACGGGTATGTTTTTAGTAAGGGAAATTCTTACCTTTGGCTCTATGCCTGCGAATGTTCCTAGGGCTAGTGCGGCGCGAATGACTAGATCTTGCTCTGGTTTTGCATCTATCTTTTTTGCGAAAGGCCCGGTGCGTACGAGTTCTAAACGATCTGCTCTTTCGATGGAAATCATGTCATGGAGTTCTGCGAAGGCTACCAAACTTTCAAGATTGTGAAATCCATCCTTGCGCGCTTCTTGGACATGCAAGAAGAGGTTAAGTTTGGCGTGGGCGGGCCGCCGAATAGCATCTGTATTGCCCAACTTCAAATCAAGAGTTGCTAGTAGTGTTGAGGGGCTTCTTAGGGTTGGGTCGTTTGAGTTTCTTTTGCACTGACTCCTTTAGATTTTTTTCGGGATCCAATGATAAGGCCCGTAACCATTGGAACTTGGCTTCAGAGTGACGGCCAATAGCCCAGAGCGCGTCGCCGTAATGGTCATTTATGACTGGGTCATCTGGACGAAGCTCTACCGCCCGTTCCAGATGGACCAAGGCGGCTTCAAATTCTTCTAGTCGATACAAAACCCACCCGAGGCTATCCACAATGTATCCATCATTTGGTCGCTGTTCCACAGCCCGTTGGATCATAGATTTTGCTTCTACAAGTTTCGTCCCTTGTTCCACCCATGAGTAACCCAAGTAATTCAGAACGAGTGGCTGATCCGGCTGAAGTCGAAGAGCCTGTAAAAAATCTATTTCCGCCCGCTCCCAATCATTACTTCTTTCTAGGGATATTCCACGAGCATAAAAAATACTCCAATGCCTCGTTTCAATAGGGTCTATCCGGGAAATCGCCTCATCATAAACGGCTATTGCATCATTATACTGTTCCCGACGCCGTAAAATATCTGCAAGCGCCAACAAGGGTTCAATCCTTCCAAGTTCTATCGTGGCTAATTTGCGCAGTTCAGAGCGCGCCTCTTTGGTGCGGCCAGTTTCTTCTAGGGAGTTAGCCATGCGAATTCTTGCGGACCACGAGTAGGGGGAGGTAGTTGGTATTGTCTGAAAAGTCGACACTGCTAGCGAGTGATTACCAATTGCTACATATATGTCTGCAAGTTGCACTCGGGCGGCGTCTAGATCCGGGTGAAGGAAGAGAGCTGTTTGACAGTATATTAGTGCGGGCTCGTACGCCCGTTCACGGAATAAGGAGGCGGAAATTTCAAACAGTGCCTCGGCAAAGCCTTGAGACGCAGTGATTACTAATTCTTTGCCCAATCTTCCACTCTCAAGACGAGATAAAGCATGTTGAAGCACCATATCTTCGGAGCCGGTTTTCGGAAAAGATTTATAGAGCTGTCGTGCCACCTCGGCGTCACTGTGAAGTTCGTAAAAAGCTCCTGCTGCTAATAAGGAGCGAAGAGAGGGTTGCCTTGTGTTGCTGAGCGCTTTGGTAAAGAAGGACGTGGCCTGTTTTTCTTTACCAAGAAGGTTACTTATCAAGGCTGCATGGTAGTCGTGGGTAGGAGCAAAGTTAGGCGAAGAGTTAAGGAAGTTTAGTGTATCTAGTGCTAAGGCTAAGTTGCCTTCCCCTGCCGTTGTCCAAGCCGAAAGGAGTGATTTAATGAAAGGGTAAAATCTTGTTTCCGGAAAGGCCTCAAGGATCTGCCCAGCTTCAGAAAAACTATTAGTTTTCACTTTACCAGCAGCTAACACCAGCAGTGCCAGTGGCTCAGGTCCACTCCGGTCTTTCAGGTGGCGCGCGACATCCAGTGCTTCCTCCAGGTTGCCTAGTGCAACCTGTGCGACCAACAGCTGATGTAGAAGTTCTGGATTGTCGGGATCCGATCTGACTGTTCGGTTGAAGAACTCAGCGGCGGCTTCTGGGTCAAAGATGCGGCGAGCGTGGTTTCCCGCTAAGTAACCGCCCAGGGCAGACTGTGGCATTGTTTGTATACCGCCTACACTAGTAGGGGCGTTACTTTTAGGTTTTTGAGTAACCCCGTCTTGGGAGGCACAACCCAAGAGTACCATGGTTGTAAGGATTGAAACGCTGCGTCCTATCCAGGATCGTATTAGCCCCACGATGCCTAGTTTGTCTTTTAGGTAATTCATTAGTGCATATTATTCATTTAGGTATTGGGTGTCCAATAGTCGAACTGGTAAAATACACAGAAATTTTAATGCTAACATTTGTATCCCATCTACCTCCAGTTTTGGTGTATATTCTCGGCAAGAATTAGGGATGCGGAGCAACCATACAGGAGCAGGCAATACTATGGCGAGTAAGAATAATCCAAGCCGGCGGAACCGGCAGCAGCAGGAAAAGATGTTTGACGGGAAGAAGGTCAAGCCCGTTCTATATGTGGGTTCTCACGTGGGCCACGGCCGTTATATGGCGACACAAGAGGAGGGTGGGAAGCTTGTTACGGACAAAAGTGGAAAGCCAGTGCCCTATAGCCAGGTATAGTTAGTATGACAATTAACACTTTTATGCGGGGTTGATTTGGTCGAGAGACCTCCAGATAATCTGGGCTCCCTGCGTTGGTTAGTAGAGATGGGTGCGGACGAGGGAGTGTCGAATTGCGCAATAAATAGGCTTGGCAGGATGCCTGGTTGGCCGGGCCGGGGCGCTGTTTCCCGCAGCATCCATGATAATTCTCAATCCCCGGCGCTAGTGGAAAGCGGGAGGCAAGATTTTGTGTCGTCTGAGCAAAGGGCCGAGTTTGAGAATATACGTAGCCTAAGCCAATTAAAGGAAATGGTGGAGAATTTTGAGCTATGTGGCTTAAGGAGGACAGCGACCAAAACAGTCTTTGCGGATGGTAATCCAGAAGCCGATGTGATGCTTGTGGGAGAGGCTCCGGGCGCCGAAGAAGATCGGTCTGGCCTTCCATTTGTTGGGGCAGCGGGACAGTTGTTGGATCGTATGTTGGCTGCAATAGAGTTGGACAGAACTTCCGTATATATTACTAACTTGTTGTTCTGGCGGCCACCAGGTAATAGGAATCCTACTAATGAGGAAATTCAGCAATGTCTGCCTTTGGTGGAACGACACATAGCGTTGATTCGGCCTCGTATTTTGGTCTTGGTTGGGAGCATTTCTGCTAAAACTCTCTTACGGCAGTCTGAAGGTATTACTCGGTTGCGAGGCCGATGGTATGAATATGAGTTGGTTGCTCCCAAAATTTCANTTGCCACCACGTGTATTTTTCACCCTGCTTTTCTTTTGAGGCANCCCCAAAATAAGCGTGAGGCTTGGAATGATCTTATTGCAATCCGAGAGCGCCTAAACCAGTTGACGGGAACCAGCTAATAAGATCTCAAAATTAAGCGTTTAAGTTTTTGAACATTTTGTGACTACCTNCCAATATTTGGTGCAGAACCTGACTATATTGATACTATATGTAGGTATTCAATAGAATGTGGTCAGGCGCATAGTTGTTGTCCACGCTGGGCGCATTGCGGAAAACGTAAAACTGGCTTATACGAGAGCGCGAATTCTGAGGGTAGTGATGTTGTCTAAATATTCCACTTTGGGTTTAGCTTTTACTCTGATGCTTGCTTGGGCTCCGTGTTCTCAATCTGGTGTGTCCTCTCAACCCTTTGGTGACAGCCATTTTGTGGCGGTTTCAACCGAGATTAATCCTGGGTCTATTGTAGTGGCTGCTCGCCAGGAAATCGCCTCGGATCTAGCGATGTCTGGGGAAGTGGGCGGTAATTCCCAGAAGCCAGGGGCGNTGCGTTTAGCAGCACTCTCCTATGAGCCAGCAGGTCTTTACGAGACCAGCAATTTACCGACTATATTATCCGATTCGGACATTTCGAGATATAGAAAAATTTTTGAGCTTCAGGATCAAGGGGCGTGGTCGGAGGCTGACCATCTTATTGGCGAGTTAGTGGATGATATTTTGTTGGGGCACGTGAGATTCCAGCGATACATGCATCCAACAGCATATCGATCCAAGTTTATGGAATTAGCAACTTGGCTCGAGGATTATATCGATCAACCAGGATCGCATAGGATCTATCGGCTGGCTATGAAACGTAAGCCTGGGGGTAGTTCCAGTCCAATTGAGCCGGATCGCAGGTATTTGCATGGTGTAGGGGCGGGTACTCCGTCACCGATACCGCCGCTGCCACGGAGAGCTCTTGAGGCGAAGCAGCGTGTTGTGATTTCTGAATTAGAGGCTGAAATAGCTACCCTAATAAGCAGGGGTATGCCAACAAGGGCCACAGAGCTACTTGAGCGATCAGTTGCTGCCCAATCTTGGATGACCGAAGCTGAGATAGATCGATTGAAGGCTAATATTGGCAGAGGCTTCTACTCCTATGGAAAGGATGAACGTGCTTTAAGTATGGCGGACAGNGCGGCTCAACGTTCTCGGCACTATGTTCCAGATGCATATTGGATAGCTGGATTGGCGTCGTGGCGCCTTGGGGAAGTGGCTTATGCTGTGCAGGCCTTTCAAAATGTGGCGGCCAATGAGTCGGGTAGCGAGGCGCTCAGAGCCGCCGGAGCGTTTTGGGCGGCGCGTGCCCACGAGGCCTTGGGAAACAAGTCTTTAGCTAAGAGTTATTTTGGCCGAGCTGCAGACTTCTCCTACACGTTGTATGGGTTGCTTGCGTTGAGGGTGCTGGGCCAGGTTCCTCCTTTTCATTGGGAGGCTATTAGTCTCTACTCTTACGATCTGGATGGCCTCATTGTTATGGAGCATGTGAAGCGTGCCATAGCTCTCAAACAAATTGGCCAAGATAGATTGGCAGAGCAGGAACTACGCGTTTACTTTCCGCAGGCGCCCGAAGCACTCCGGTCCGCATTGTTGCGGATAGCGGTTGCGTTAGACCTACCGGCTTTGCAGATACGAATAGCTGGATTGTTGGCTGGCAGGGATCTCTCACAGTATGAATCCGCCCTCTATCCAATACCGATGTGGCACACAAGAAACGATGAGTTTTCCATTGACCAGCCGCTTCTGTTAGCACTTATAAGGCAGGAATCGATTTTTGATGAAAGAGCAAAAAGTCGCCGCGGAGCCCGAGGGTTAATGCAGCTAATGCCGAGAACGGCCACTTTCATTGATGGTGATTACAAGTATCACACTAATAGGAACCATGCGGATAAGCTTTTTGAGCCAGGGTTAAATTTGGAGCTTGGCCAGAGTTATTTGCAGCATTTGCTTGGCGGTGAACAGTTTGATGGAAATCTTCTCTTTGCGCTGGCAGCTTATAACACCGGGCCTAGCAAGGTGAAAAAATGGGTTCAGCATGTGGATTTTCGTTCAGACCCATTGCTGTTTCTGGAGAGTGTTCCCTCACCCGAGACTAGGAAATTTCTCAGTCGAGTTTTGACTAACTTTGCAATTTATGGACATCGTTTCGGCAGGGACTGGGGACACTTTGATGCTCTCGCGTCCGGTGAATGGCCCAAGTATGTTCATGGTCGGGAGGATGTAGGAGTACGGCGCGTTGCCAGGGATTGATGAGAAAAGGCCGTTTTTGCCTGTGCAGATTGCGATATTAACAATTTCTGATACCCGCACAAAAGCTGATGACCGATCAGGGGAGGTTCTGGTCGGTCGGATAAAAGATGCGGGGCACAAACTTTATGCTCGAAATATAGTGCCGGATAGCGTGGGTGATATTAACGCACAGCTGGTTTCTTGGATAGATGACCCTCAGGTTGATGCGGTGATAGCCACGGGTGGAACTGGTTTGACAGGCAGAGATGTCAGCCCAGAGGCGTTCGAGAGGCTTTATGATAAGCATATTCAAGGTTTCGGGGAGCTTTTCCGAATGCTTTCGTTTGATAAAATTGGAACATCGACGATTCAATCTCGTGCTACGGCTGGGGTCGTCCGCGGTACTTACCTTTTCTTAGTTCCTGGTTCGCCCANCGCTTGCAAGGATGCGTGGGATGGGATACTTGTCCATCAACTTGATAATCGTTATAGGCCATGTAATTTTGTGGAGTTGATGCCGCGACTTACTGAAGTTTAAGTCTGCTCTCCCAGTTAGTAGTATTTTTTGTCAGCAGTGTTCCTCCAGCGTTCCCAGGAAGGCCCATCATCTACGTCTTCTAGCTCTTCCAGGAATTTCACAGTCATACTATGTCTGATGTTGCTTAGCGTTTGGCCAAGCGTCTCGTTTGTTGACCACTGTACATTTTTGAACGGCATAAAATTGGTCGGCCGTCTCTTCATCCCTATAAGCCAGAAACCTCCATCTTTGGCCGGTCCAATTACAAAGTTGGAGTTTCCTAAAGCCTTAAATGCTGATTGAATGTGTTGTGCATTTATACTTGGAATATCTCCTCCAATAATTACCAAAGGCCCAACCTTTTTATTGCGTGATACTTTCTCCATGCGTTCTCCGAGTTCGCCTCGTCCTTGTAACACGCGCTGAAAATATCCTGGCCAGACCCTAGTTGTGTTGGCTAATGTGTCGGGTGTAAGTGCCAGGTGGCACAGCCAACGTTTGTCGGCACTCAAGCGGCGGTATAGTTTTTGTGTCACGATTCGGGAAAAACGCAAAGCTTCAATTGGGCCAATGTCTGCTNCTAGGCGCGTTTTACTAGTGCCTAGAAGTGGTATTTTTGTGAGGATAAATAGCTGTTTTTGAAGGGTCAACTTGGGCCTGTTTCGTANAGTCTTTTTATGGTTTCTATTGGNACGCCTATGAAGTACAGGCACAAACACATCATGTTTCTAACGGCTCTTAGAAGAACTCCCGTTCGCTTGTAACGCCGACCTGAGGTTAGCGCAAAAGCTCTAAGAACTACAATGTTGCGGCGACCAATTCGTTGACAGAAGTTGATATCCTCCATAATCTCCAGCTCTCTATATCCTCCCAATTGGGTATAGTAACTGCTTTCAATGAGCATTCCTTGGTCGCCATATACCAGGCCAAGATTGCTTCTGACCATTACAAGCTTTTCTAGAAGCCAGGCTGATAGGCCGGTCAAGTCGTTTTGATATTGGAAGGCGGCTGCTTTTCTTCGGTTTTGTGAGACCATGATAAANTGTGAAACAGTTTGGCTCCAGCGGTCATCTAGAATTGTGTCAGCATGTAGAAAAAGAAACCAAGGTTTGGTTGCTACTGCTGCTCCCGCTCTTAACTGTTGTCCCCGGCCACGGGGCGCGACTATGAATTNGCAGCCATGGCTTTTTGCGATGTGGATCGTGCCGTCTGAAGATCCGCCGTCTGCGATGATGATCTCCCCGACTAGTCCACTCAGTGGTTTTAAGCACTGGTCTAATTGGGATGTTTCATTCAGAGTAGGTATAATTACTGATAGGTTTGGAAGGGGAATTCTAGAGTGTGTTATGGAACGCTCCAGTTCAAAATGGCGATTATGCAGGTTTACCTGAGGCGCTTCGGGTTCCATTATAGTTTGGGCGGCATGGCAAAGATTATTCAGATGGTAAAACTTGCAGCCCCTGAAGAGTGTAAGGCTGGCGACACTATACGCTGCTTATTTCTAAGTCGCTACTAGGAAAGACTTAATGCTTTTGCGTGGAATATAGGGTTGATGTTGAAACTTCCAGACTTTTGTATTGAAGATGGTTATAATGGCTTGGTTTGTGGCGTTGATGAGGTCGGAAGGGGGGCCTTATGTGGCCCAGTCCTGGCTGCTGCTGTCATTTTGGATAGAAACAACGTTCCTAAGGGCATTAAGGATTCTAAGCTATTGGCGCCGGGGAAACGTAGGTGTTTGTACTCGGAGATTATAGGGTCTGCTGCTTCGGTTGGCGTAGCTAGTGTGTCGGCACAGGAGGTGGACAGGGTGAACATTCTTAATGCCTCTCTTCTGGCCATGGGACAAGCCGTTTCTAATTTGGGTTTGGAGCCTGACGTGGCTCTGATAGATGGCAATAAAGTCCCCGATCTGGACTGTCTGTCACGCTTTGTGATAGGGGGGGATCGTTTGTCCATATCCATAGCGGCAGCTTCTATTGTGGCAAAAGTGGAACGGGATGGAATTATGGCGAGATTAGCCTTGCAGTATCCTGGGTATGGATGGGAGAGTAATATGGGTTACGGTACNGCTCGACATCTTGAAGAAATTAGGAGTGCCGGCATTACCCCCGAGCATCGGAGGAGCTTTCGTCCGGTTGCCGAGGTNCTGCGTCAATATTAAATGTGGCTAACTTTTGGCTTCGGCATCACTTGCTTCTGTACCCAAATAAGGGATATGATTCAGGTTAGTACGTGGATTTTCCAGATTCATCTCTAGCATCTTGTAGTAAGCCATTGAGTCATAAAGAGGGAAGCCTTTGTATGAGCCCGGACCGCATTTTTGATGATCAGCCTTTTGGAAAGGTGTTGACAGGCAACTGCGTGGCATTGATGGACCAGATGGCAACTGGTTCGGCGGACTTAATTTTTGCTGACCCTCCTTACAATCTTCAGTTACAAGGGGAACTTAAGCGGCCAAACCATACAAAAGTAGTAGGAGTGTCTGAGGAGTGGGACAAATTCTCGGATTTCGCAGACTATGATGAGTTTACACGCTCGTGGTTGATCGCTGCACAACGATTGCTGTCTGAAAGTGGGTCGCTCTGGGTGATTGGGAGTTATCACAATATCTTTCGAATAGGATCCATTTTACAAGATCTGGGGTTTTGGATACTTAATGATGTTATTTGGCGTAAGACAAATCCCATGCCGAATTTCCGTGGGAGACGCTTTGCTAACGCCCATGAGACCCTCATTTGGTGTGTAAAATCCAAAGATAATAAGGGCTACACATTTAATTATCAGGCATTGAAGATGNTTAACGAAGACCTGCAAATGCGTTCGGATTGGTCGCTTCCTATCTGTTCTGGTCATGAGCGCCTGCGCAATGGTGATGAAACCGCTCATCCAACTCAAAAGCCAGAGGCTTTGCTTTATCGATTGATACTGGGGACTAGCAATCCCGGAGATCTTGTGCTTGATCCTTTTTTTGGGACGGGCACTACAGGTGCTGTCGCTAAGGAGCTTGGAAGAAGATACATTGGGATTGAGCAGGATTCGAAATACTCGCTAATGGCTCGAGAACGATTAATTAAGGTTGAACCGAGACGTGGCGATGATATCGAGACTACTCCCTCCAAACGCACGCAGCGGCGTGTGCCGTTTGGTAATTTAGTTGAACGAGGTCTGCTCGTACCCGGGGCTATTCTCTATGATCATAGCCGCCGTTTGACTGCACGAATTCGTGCTGATGGGTCGCTCGTGGCAGGTGGTGTGACAGGTTCTATCCATGGTGTTGCAGCATCCTTGCAGGGTTCCCCTAGTTGCAATGGCTGGACATTCTGGTTTTATGAAGACGCTGGCCAACTAGTGCCTATAGATATCTTGAGACAAAAGGTAAGGGCTGAGCTAGTTTCATTGGGGACAGGCTAAAATGTTTTTATTCCTTAGGTGTTGAGGTAATCAGCAGGACAACTTTTCGCATTAAGCTTGGGAATGGTTGAGAATTTAGATCCTCCACTGCGCACCAAAATGTTCCGATGGGTTGGCTGCTGCTCTTAGTGGTGTAGACGTCGAGTATCAATTTGAAATGGCTGAAAGTATGGTGGATTTTTGCGTTAAGTGGAGACCATCGTGCATTAGAGATTGGGGCATAAGATGTGATTTCATTCGGCGCGATGGGCCTTTGAAACCACTCGGAGGTGATGACTTCGGTCATGCCCCCCAGTAGGCCGTGGTCGGGGCGTTTTTGGAGTAGTACGGCTCCATTTGGATGACGGACTGCAAAGACCACTCCAAATCGCGTTGCTTTTTTAGGGTTTGGCTTTTTGATTGGCCAACGACTTGGGGTTCCTGATGTATGCGCTTTGCACCCCGTCGACCAAGGGCATTGGGTGCAGACGGGTTTCTTCGGGGTGCAAATTTGTGCACCTAGGTCCATCATCGCCTGGGCAAAGTCGCCGGGCCTTTCTTTGGGAAAGATCTTAAGGGCGGCCTGTGCTATTGTTTTCTTTGCTCGAGGTAAGGGCGTTTCTATCGTGAGTAACCGAGCTAATATCCTCTCAACATTTGCATCTATAACTGTCGTTGGAATATTAAAGCCAATAGCTAATATAGCAGAAGCGGTATAAGGCCCTACACCAGGAAGGGATCTCAGTTCCTTGGNGGTACATGGAAAATTGCCATTGTGATGGTCCACGAGAGCCCGTGCGCAGGCATGTAAATTACGTGCTCGAGCGTAGTATCCAAGCCCTGCCCAGGAATGAAGTATTTGTTCTCTCGGGGCTTTGGCTAAAGTGTCTAGTGTTGGCCATTGGTGTATGAACTTATTAAAATAGGGAACTACTGATGCGGCTCGGGTTTGTTGCAGCATTATTTCGCTNAGCCACACATGGTAGAGGTTGGGTAGGTGGTCTGGTGCAGTTCGCCAAGGAAATTGGCGTCGGTTCACGTCGTACCATTCCAATAATACTTCAGCATTTTTTTTTGATAAGGGCTTAAGGTTACTAACCATTGTCGAATATCTAAATTTGTGAGCCTTTTTGATGGGTTTTGTGTTACTTTGAGCCTAAATTTTTATCTTACTCAATAGGAGTATTATGCCTCGGGGTAAAGTGCGTTTGGCTCATCTACTGCCGAAAATTACTCGGGAGGCATTTCGGGACCGGGGCTTTTATCAGGCCTCAATTTTGACTAATTGGGCGGACATTGTTGGAAAAGAAATGGCATCTAGGAGTTGTCCAGAAAAAATTTCAAAAGCAGGTGTATTGACTGTGAGGGTCGAGGGATCATTTGCTCTCGAGTTTCAGCACATAGAACCTCAATTATTGGAGCGAATTGCGACCCATTTCGGGCACAAAGCGGTCGGTCGGATATCTTTGAGGCAAGGTCCCATCCCGAGAGATAAAACCTAGCAATGTATAGGTAAGGTCAATGTTTTTAGAAACTCATATATTGGTGAGAGTATGTTAAGTAGAATATTGTTGGCGGCGGCGCTGATTTTTGCGACTTCTTTGNCTGGGTNAAGGGCGGAGGTGACTGATGAAAAAGTGCTGGGTGATCCCGGTGCAAGGGTTACCATTATTGAGTTTGCTTCTCTTAGTTGCCCACATTGCGCGGAATTTCATAAAACTCGATTCGATTGGTTGAAAAAGACCTACATTGATACTGGCGAAGTAAGATTTATATTTCGTGATTTTCCCCTGAATCGAGCAGCTTTGTTGGGCTCAATGGTGGCGCATTGCGCGGAGCCAAGTAAATACTTTGCCTATCTTAGTCTCTTGTTTAAGAATCAGGAGAAGTGGGCCTTCTCGCAGCCAGTTGAGGAACACTTGGTAAAGCTAGCAAGGGTCTCAGGGATGGGCCAAGAGAAATTATTAAATTGTTTGCAGGATGAGGCATTGGCAGAGAGAATAATTCAATCTCGGTTGGAGTCCCAAAATACTTATAACATTGAATCAACTCCTAGTTTTCTGGTGGGGGACGAGCTTATAATCGGCGTGCCAAGCGAGGATCGTTTGCGAGAATTGATCGAAGGAGTAGGGCACTAGACTAGCCTGGGTGGCCAACTGTTGAGGAGCCTGTATATAGTGCTGGTATGACAAGGTGGCACAGTATATAGTGCTATGTCTCCGTCTTGAGGAGATAGCTGGCCAAGCCGACTGGGGCATATCAGAGTGCAATTTTCACGTCTCAAACTAAACGGTTTCAAGTCCTTTGTTGACCCCACCGAATTGTCTATTTCCCCTGGCGTAACCGGTATTGTGGGACCAAATGGTTGCGGCAAGTCAAATTTGGTCGAGGCTCTCCGTTGGGTTATGGGTGAAAACTCAGCGAAGCAAATCCGCGGATCGGAGATGGATGATGTTATTTTTGCGGGGACGGCTTCTCGTTCCGCAAGACATAGTGCTTCAGTAGAGTTATTACTAGAAAATAGGGATCGTGATGCGCCTGCACCTTATAATAATGGTAGTGCGATTCGTGTTTCCCGCCACATCGAACGGGGGGCCGGGTCATCTTTTCGAATTAATGAAAAAGAGGTCAGAGCCCGNGACCAACAATTGCTTTTTGCTGACGCGTCTTCCGGCGCGCGATCTACAGCAATCGTAAGCCAAGGGCAAGTTGGGGCGGTCATCAATGCAAAACCTAGTCAGCGTCGCCATTTATTAGAGGAGGCTGCTGGAATAACTGGCCTTCACTCTCGTCGACATGAGGCAGAACTGAGATTGAAGGCGGCAGAAGGAAATGTTGAACGTCTAGATGATCTTTTGGTGGCCCTAGGAAACCAGTTACAAGCCTTAAAGCGTCAGGCCCGCCAAGCCTCCAGATATAAGAGTTTAAGTGGGCGGATCAGAAAAGCTGAGGCTATGTTGCTTTATAGTCGTTGGGCTACAGCGGATTCAGATGTTGATGCGGCTTCCAGGGAGCTTGGATCAGTTGAGAGGGAACTCCTAACTTGTGAGGCAGATACTGCTCGGGCTACAACGGCCCAGAGCAACGCGGCCTCTGCGCTTCCACAACTGCGGAAAAACGAATCTGAGGCTGCTTCTATAGTGCATAAACTCACGGCGGAGATGGAACGAATAGATGATGAGGTAGAGAGAGTTAAACGCGAAATTGAGGGGCTGACCAATCAATTGGAGATGGTTCGGGCGGATAAAGAACGAGAAAGGTTGCTTCACGGAGATTCGGCAACTCGTTTGGCGGAATTGACTCTGGAGGCAGACGAGCTTCGAGCTAAAGCCGAAGAAGAAAGTGATTTGCCGGATAAAGCTGCAGAAGCCGTTGAGAGGTGCCGGAANCTGGCCGGCGAAAAAGAGGCTATGGTGGCGGCGCTCACGGAGCAATTGGCAGCAGGTAGAATGGCACACTCCAATTTGGAACAAAGGTTGCATAAGCTGAACACCAAGGCTAAGGAGTTAATTAGTAAAAAAGAGTCTTTGGTATTGGAGAAGGACTCTATAAGTGTGCGGCAAGAAGGCTCTGGCTTGGGCAAAGAGCGTGAACAACTTAAGCTAATGCAGGATCGCTCCGAGGGCCTCCGAGAATCATTTCGCGCGGCGTCCGCCCNACGCAAAACGTTCAATGACGACCTTGTGGATGAAAGGCGTATGGTTCATATGGCCGGTGAGGACTTGCACCAACTAGTCCTTAGGGTAGATCGCCTAAGAGCTGAACTGGCTACTCTCGAGAAGGTGATGGGGGGGGGAGGTGTGCAAGGTTCTGGTTCTAGTAGGGACCATTCTATGGTGAGCCAAATTCAAGTTGACCCCGGATATGAGCGCGCAGTCAGTGCGGCGCTGGGTGCAGACCTTGCTGCTTCCACAGAGCCAGGTTCCTCTATGACGTGGTTGTTACTAGAGGGCGACGGGCCCAATCTTCCGAGTGGAGTTAAAGCGTTATCGGATTTTGTTCGGAGCCCCGCTGCACTAAAACGGCGATTGCTACAAATTGGTGTGGTTGAAGATCGGAACCATGGAGATGCTCTGTGGCCAAGCCTCTATCAGGGACAGCGATTGGTAACTTGTAAGGGTGATTTCTGGAGGTGGGACGGATTTAAGCGANAGGCAAGTGCACTTNCCTCATTAGGGCAGCGCTATAGCCAACTACGCAGAATTGCCACTTTAAGGTCGGAAATAGGTATTGGGGAAGCGGAGTTGGAAGAGGCGAAGGTTATCCAATTGGGCTTGGAGACTGGTCTTAGGGAGAAGGAATCCCAATTGGACCTTTTGCAAGAGGCTGAGGAAAATGCACAAAGCAGCGTTCAAGCTCAAGAAAGTGCCGTTGCACGTGCTAGTCAGCACTTAGCAGAGCGTTCTGAAGCTCTCGCAGAGGATTCTGCCCGCCTCCAAATCCTCCAAAATACCATGGGCCAAATCGAAGAAGCTCTGAGTGACGTGGAAATTGAAAAAGGGGTGGTGCATGGTGAATTGTTGCAACTGCCAGATCAGGCCACTGCTGCAGAAACCCTCGAAGAAGAGAAGGCTGCTCTGGCCCTANCAAGAAATCATTTGGAGGTAGAACTGCGTAATCAGGAGCAGGTGTTGCGCACTCAAGAGGTAAGGGCTGAGCGGCTGAGTGCAGTGGCCGAGGAGGCTTCCCTGTGGAAGGGCCGTGGGGCCGGAGCCGAGCACCAGATAGAGGCGCTAATTTTGCGAGAAGCGGAAGTTGAGAAGCTTATCGAAGGTGGCCGATTACGGCCAAATGAACTGGAGTCCAAAAAGACGGCGCTTGTTGACCAAGTAGCTATGGCTGAACGTGGGCGCCTTGAGGCGGCTGAAGAATTGTCTGAAGCAGAAAATAAACTCCGCAGGGTCGACGAAGATTTTAAAAATGCGACTGCCGTATTAGCTAATTGCAGAGAGGCAAAGGCCCGAATAGAAGGAAAGCGCGAGCAGGCTATCGCATTGAGGTCAGTTGAGGAGCAGCAAATCAGGGAGCGTCTGGGCGGGAGTCCGGGAGAACTGCTGGGGATAGCNGAGNTGTCTTCTGCGGAGCAGTTACCTCAGTTATTAGCTCTGGAGAAGCAGATGGAAAGGTTGCTTCGGGAACGTGAAAACATGGGTGCTGTGAATTTGCGAGCCGATGAGGAGGCGACTGAGCTTTCNGCGCAGGTGGAAACNTTAGATGGCGAAAAGGTGGAACTTCTGCAGGCTGTTGCGAAATTGCGTTCGGGCATTGCCTCCCTTAATAGGGAGGGTCGTGAGAGGTTGTTAGAGGCCTTCGAACAAGTGAATGGTCATTTTGAGAAATTATTTGTGCGCTTGTTTGGGGGAGGCAGGGCACGGTTATCCTTGATTGGAAGCGACGACCCACTTGAGGCGGGGTTGGAGATTATGGCTAGTCCGCCTGGCAAACGACTCCAGGCTTTGTCCTTGATGTCGGGGGGTGAGAAGGCATTGGCGGCTTTGTCACTGCTTTTTGCAGTTTTTCTCACAAANCCCGCGCCGATCTGTGTACTGGATGAGGTCGATGCACCATTAGATGACGCTAATGTGGAGCGGTTTTGTCAATTGGTTGAAGAAATTGCTAGTCATGGAAAGACCCGCTTTCTAGTAATTACTCACCATCGTTTAACTATGGCGAAAATGGATCGGCTTTATGGTGTGACAATGGGTGAGAGTGGGGTATCGCAACTTGTGTCCGTGGACCTGCAGGTCGTGGGGAACCTTGAGGCAGCGGAGTGATTTTATCCGGTAAAACAATGTTTTATGAATTTTATTGGTTCACTTGACAGGATTTTTGGCACCACTTATTGTGGCGCCGCTTTGGCATGCGTTGATAGCTATTCCCAAGGTATGGAAATTTGATGAGCAGGAATGATCAAGTGGCTTCGTTGGAGGACCTGGATAAGAAGTTAGAACGTGTGAAAACAACGCGCAAAGGCGTCGAACTTGCAAAAGGATCGTCTGCAGGAATGGGGTATGCATTTCGGCTTGCTACGGAGATGGTGGCAGCCCTGTTAGTGGGGGGCGGGATAGGTTGGTTATTGGATACTTGGTTGGGAACAAACCCTTGGGGGTTGTTGGTATTTCTGTTTGTTGGATTTGTTGCAGGTATTTTGAATGCATTTAGGACAGGACAGCGGATAAATGCAGGCTAACTAGTTAGACATGATAGGGAGAGTATTTAGTGGCTGCAGGACATAGCCCTCTAGAACAATTTGCTATAAAGCGTTTTATTGAACTAGATATTGCGGGGGTAGACTTTTCATTTACCAATTCGTCCGCAATGATGGTGTTGGCAGTAGTGTGCATTATGTCCTTCGTCTTGGTGGGGACCCGGCGCCACGCGTTAGTGCCTACTCGATGGCAATCTATGGTGGAATTATCATATGAACTGATTGCAAAAAGTGTCCGTGATAATATTGGCACGGAGGGCAGGCCGTTTTTTCCTCTCGTATTCAGCCTTTTTATGTTTATACTATTTTGCAATGTATTGGGGCTTGTTCCCTATAGCTTTACTGTAACCAGCCATATCATCGTGACGTTCGTGTTTGCAGGTGCAATTTTTGTTGGGGTCACGATATTGGGGTTAGTCCGGCATGGGCTTAAGTTCTTCAGCCTTTTTTTACCTCCCGGGGTACCGATATTGTTGGCGCCGCTATTGGTGCCTATTGAATTAGTTTCTTACCTTTCGAGGCCTATAAGCCTTTCTGTGCGTCTGGCTGCTAATATGATGGCTGGCCACACAATGTTAAAGGTCTTCGCTGGCTTTGTGGTTGCCCTTGGCCTGTTGGGGATAGCTCCTCTAATCTTTATAATTTTGTTATATGCTCTGGAAACATTGATAGCATTTTTACAAGCTTATGTGTTCGCCGTACTAACGTGTTTGTATATAAATGATGCTATTCATTTGCATCATTAGTATGACGTGACCTTGGATTCTTATACTACTAATTTAAAGGGGGTTTTAATCTTATGGATGTAGAAGCTGCAAAACTTATTGGTGCCGGCCTTGCTACCATCGGTGTAGCTGGNGCTGGAGTTGGGATCGGTACTATTTTTGGACAATACGTAGCTGGAGGGATTAGAAATCCTGCGGCCGCACCGAGGATGTTTGGCAACGTGCTTTTGGGTTTTGCTTTAACCGAGGCCGTTGCATTGTATGCGTTGGTAATGGCATTTCTCATCCTGTTTGGATAGCCCCTGCTAGTAACTTAATTCCAGATAGCGAAAGGTAAGGGCCATGCCCCAGATGGAGTTCGCGGATTACGTTCCACAGGTTATCTGGCTAATTCTGTGCTTTGGTTGCTTGTATTTTATGATGTCGAGACTTGTCTTGCCGAGAGTTTCTGAAATCCTGGAGAATAGGCAAAGAAAGTTAGATCATGACATAGAGTCTGCTGAGAGGCTCCGAAATGAAGCGGCNGTGGCGTTGGCAGAATATGAGTCAGCTATGCGCGATGCCACTCTTCAAGCGGAGAATATAATCTCTGAGGCTCGTGAAAAGCTAAAGATTGAGGCTCAGCAGCGTTTGGATGCGCTGGATAGGCGTCTCAATGAACAAGCTTTAGTGAGTGAGAAAAGGTTAAGTGAGTTAGGGGTAGCCGCTGAGGCAGAGGTTCGGAAGACGGTGGGGGAATTGGNACCTCTTGCTTTCNGCAAACTCATTGGGTTTGAGGTATCCCCTGACGAAGTCAGTCAAGCTATCCAAGCTGCTTCTGAGGGGAGATAACCAATGGGTCATGTCGTGGAGAATCCTGAAACCTGGGTGTTGGTGGCATTTATAATCTTTGTTGGCTTGGTATCAAAAAAGGCCTGGGGCTTTATCACAGCTAGTTTAGATGAACGAGGGCGGCGCATCCGTGCAGAGCTTGAAGAAGCGGCAAGATTGCGGGAAGATGCGCAAAGCCTTCTTTCCGAGTACCAGCGTGATCATCGGGGCTTGGAGGAAGAAATTGCTAGCATGCTTAAACGGGCTAGGGAGGAAAGTGACTCTCTGGTTTCATTGGCTGAGGAGAGGTTGACGGATCAACTTGCCCAAAAGGAGGCTCAAGCAGAGAGAAATCTGCGCCATGCTGAGGCTAAGGTCCTAGAAGAAGTTCGCTCGAAAGCGTCTGATTTCACGATTATGGTGGTGCGTGAATTAATCGGGCGGAAAATGGATTCAGAAAAATCCTTGTCTCTCATAGATAANGCGATTGATGAGGTAGGGGAAAAACTATTAGCCAGGGGCCAGTGACCGCCCTATCGTGCCAGTCTAAGTTGAATTCTGAGTTGTATCCTGTCGCCACCGCAGTTTGGGGTTTCGTGCGGCTTTTGTTTCGTCTAACCGGCGTCGGGGAGTATGGACGGGCGTGCTCCGCAAGGCTGTAATCTTTTCAGGGCTTGAATCTTNTGCGATTGCGATCATTGCATCAATAAATTGATCAAGCGTTTCCTTCGTCTCAGTTTCTGTGGGCTCAATTAACATAGCACCGTTAACGATTAGCGGGAAATAGATGGTCATAGGATGGAACCCTTTATCAATTAGTGCCTTGGCAACATCCAGCGTTTTCAGCCCTNTTGGTTTCAGATTTTGGTCATCGCAGAGTACTTCGTGCATACACGTGCCCGGGTACGGCATTGAGTAATGTTTGCACAGCCCCTGTCGAATATAGTTCGCATTTAGCACAGCATCCTCAGCTATTTGGCGTAGCCCATCCCCCCCGTGACTGATTAGATAGGAAAGGGCCCTGACAAACATTCCCATTTGCCCATGCCATGCTCGCATCCGTCCAAAAGATTGTTGCGAGTGATCCCCCAGGTGTTCAGTAATCGTATATCCGGAGCTCGAGTGCTCAACCCAGGGTAATGGCGCAAATGGTGCCAATTCGGATGTCATGGCTACCGGACCAGATCCAGGTCCGCCTCCCCCATGAGGTGTGGAGAAAGTCTTATGTAAATTAAGGTGCATAATATCTATGCCTAGGTCTGCCGGTTTAACCTTTCCTACGATAGCGTTGAAGTTTGCCCCGTCACAATACAACAAAGCGCCAGATTTATGTACGGCGTTTGATATCTCCAGAATCTCTCCTTCGAATAATCCACATGTGTTGGGGTTAGTTAGCATGACTGCTGCTACTTCGCTATCAAGCATATTTTCGAGAGCTTTTAGATCAAGCGTGCCAAAGCGATTGGAAGGTATAGGTTTTGTCTTGTANCCGCACATTGTTGCTGTTGCGGGATTTGTTCCGTGAGCTGAATCCGCGACAAGTACGATTTTTCTTGGGTTTCCCTGTTTTTCTAGATAGGAGCGGATTACCATGAGCCCACACAATTCGCCTTGGGCGCCAGCGGCTGGAGATAGTGCTATAGTGGGGAANCCCGTGAGTTCGGTAAGCCATTCTTCTANTTCTTTTATTAGGGCCATAGCCCCCTGTACGGTTGACGGCGGTTGCAATGGATGTATATCGGAAAAGCCTGGTAGCCGAGCAACTGCCTCGTTCAAGCGAGGATTATGCTTCATAGTGCACGAACCCAGCGGGTAAAGTCCAATATCAATGGCGTAGTTGTTCCTACTAAGTCTAGTATAGTGACGGACTATTTCTGGTTCAGACAGCCCTGGAAGCCCTATTTTGTTGAGCCTTTTCAGGCTGCCAAGCCTATCTGATTTCCCGCTAATCTCTGGTAGGTCCACACCAGANCGATCTGTGGAGCCTTGCTCAAAAATAAGGGCCTCTTCGATGTGAAGTCCTTTGTTGGTTGCCTGCGAAGGAATTGTTGGGTTATTAGATGCTATCTTTTCGGTCATGATAACTCCTCCGAGATGCTCTCCGTAAGCAGATCGATATCTGATTTGCTGGTAAGTTCAGTGGCATTTACTAGAAGCAGATTGTCAAAGTCTTCGCGGCTGGGGTAGAGTCTTCGAATCGGTACTCCAGCCAATATTTTCTTTTGGGCTAAAGATTCTACTAATAGTCCAGCAGATGTTGGTAGCCGTACCGTGAACTCATTAAAATAAGTCTCATTTAGTATTTCCAGGCCGTTGATTTTGCATAATTTGTCCGCCGTTGAGAGGGCGGCCTCATGGTTCAGAGTGGCGAGATGGGATAGGCCTTTTTCCCCAAGAAGAGAAAGGTGAATACTGAAGGCGAGGGCGCAGAGTCCCGAGTTCGTGCATATGTTACTGGTGGCCTTTTCTCGCCGAATGTGTTGTTCTCTGGCGTTTAGCGTCAGTACCCAACCTCGTTTGCCATCTAAGTCCTCAGTCTGGCCAGCTATGCGTCCTGGAGTTTGCCTTAAGTATTGGGTTCTAGTTGCAAATAACCCAACATATGGTCCCCCAAAGTTTAGTCCAACACCGAGTGATTGGCCCTCCCCAACAACAATATCTGCCCCCATATCGCCCGGACTTTTAAGGGCGGCTAATGCTACCGGTTCATTAAACACTATAATCAAGAGTGCTCCGGCATTTTTACAGTGTTCTCCCAGTTGAGAAAAGTCTCTAATCAAGCCAAAAAAGTCGGGGTATTGAACTACAACACACGCTGTTTCTTTATTTATCCGNTTTTCCAATGCTGTTGTACTATGATGGCCCTTGGTAGGTGCTTCAGGTCGGCTCTTTTCAATGTTGAGCTGGGAGAATTGTGCCAATGTTTCTACTACATCGCAGTAAAAGGGATGAAGGCCGCCAGAAAGAATGACGTTGTTTCGTTTAGTGACACGGCCAGCCATTAAAACGGCTTCCGCGCAGGCAGTAGACCCGTCATACATGGAAGCATTCGCAAGTTCCATGCCTGTTAAGAGTGCGACCTGCGTTTGAAATTCAAATATAGATTGCAAGGTGCCTTGGCTAATCTCAGGTTGGTACGGTGTGTAGGAAGTTAAAAACTCGCCACGTTGTANGAGTGAGTCCACTGTTGCAGGAATGTGATGCCGATAGGCTCCCCCACCAAGGAAAAAAGGAGCGTCTCTTGCGGCTAGGTTAAGCTTTGCGAGCNTTTGCAGGTGCTGGGTCACCTCCAGTTCCCCAGTGTGGGAGGGCAGGGTTTGCGCGAAGGTAGACAAGGCAGATTCTGGAACTTTATCAAAAAGTTCGTTAATATCTTTAATGCCTATTTTCTCCATCATAAGTTCGCGTTCCCGCTTGGTGTGAGGAAGGTATCGCATAGTCCGTAATCCTTAACTTAGTGAGTTCACAAAGTTCTCATATGCTGTCTCGTCCATTAAACTTTCGAGCTCAGAGGCGTCTGTAAGTTCTAGCGAAAAGAACCAACCTACCTCTCGAGGATCACTGTTGATTAGCCCAGGATCATCTATGATAGCGTTGTTAATATTGATAACTTTGCCACTGATCGGAGAAAAAAATTCGCTTGCAGCTTTAACAGACTCTATTGTGGCGGCTTCGCCTCCTTTTTGGACGATTGTGCCTATTTCTGGCAACTCAACATAAACAATGTCCCCAAGTTGCTCTTGTGCAAAATCCGTTATTCCAACGATTCCTATTTGTTTGGTCTCCCTGCTTCCTTCTTCTAACCGCACCCATTCATGGTCCTTGGTATATTTGGCTTTTGGCATCGAGTAGTTCTCCTATTTTCTATAATAGCGGTGGGGCACAAATGGTAATGAAACTGGTATTGCCTCTATATCTTTGCCACGTATTGTGACCCTAGGATTTTCCTTTGAGCCTAGACGCTTACGTTCAACGTAACCAATGGCTATGGAGTTGTTGGTGGTTGGGCTGAAATTACCGCTTGTAATCTCTCCACATTTCTCACCGGAGTTATTTTTTATGGGTGCGCCCGTTCTGGCTATAGCCTTGTTTGTTATAGTGAGGGCAATCCTGCTTCGTGGGGGTTTTTCACGCAGCTGTTTTAAGATCACTTCCGCTCCAGAGAAATTCGCTTCGTCTCGTCGTCGGTGATTTATGGTCCAGGACAGTCCCGCCTCAACAGGTGTGGTATTTTCAGTTAAATCTTGTCCACACAAACTCAGTCCTGCTTCCAATCTAAGAGTATCTCTGGCTCCCAGCCCAGCCATTGCAACTTGTTCGTCTAGAGAAAGTATTCTTGCGATATGCTGTATGGAATCCGGGGCGGCTGCTATCTCGTAACCATCTTCGCCCGTATATCCAGAGCGAGATACCCAACAGGATTGCCCGCAGATGGTTGATTGCATTCCTTCCAAAAATGATAAATCCACAGGCCGAGTGCTGTAACGTAATAGAACCCTCGATGAATCCGGCCCTTGAAGGGCAATTAGGCCGCGTTCTTCTTGTTTTATGTCAATGTGTTGGGATAGGCCTTCGCGCAGAGTGCCGAGGTCTTTGTCTCGATTGTTGGCATTCCCAACAATGAGAAAATTATCGGGTGTGCGTGCAATTATCAGATCATCGATTATTCCTCCCTGTCTATTAGTGAACATCGTGTAGCATAGTTGTCCTGGCTTTAGTCCAATAAGGTTACCCGGAACAAGAGTTTCGAGTTCTGCTGCCAAGTGCTCGAATCCTAATGGACTTGTAAGGGTAAACTGGCCCATGTGGGAAACATCGAACAGGGAAGCTTTTGCTCTACAATGTTTGTGCTCTGCGAGGATGCCTCCGGGATAATTTAGGGGCATGAGAAATCCCCCGAACGGGGTCATCTTCGCACCTAGTGACAAATGAAATTCTGACAGCGGNGACTGAAGTAAAGGGGGTTTATCAGAGGGATCTTGGGTCAAATTTCTCTCCAGGGGCTTAGACGCACAACACTCGATGGCGCCCCCTCTGTCTGAGAACCTGAGAGATTTGCCGCTGGAAAAATCCAGCGATTTACTCCTTCGGTGGGGCCTAGGACATAACGCTCAAAGGCCAGCTTTCCAGAGTTTCAACATCTCCGCGGTCCATTTGCCTGAGAGTTTCCGGGGCGGTTGCTCCTTCGGCTCCAGCCTATNCAAGGCCAGTATCTCCCGCGGTGATATTTGCTATGATAGCCAGTAACTTCACCGCGTCAACAAGAGCTCATTAAATCACGATGCTTATTTATGTTTCGTTTTTCGGATGTGTTCCATTTGCTCCTCTGAAAGCTGAAATCCTACCAACATTTCGTAGCCTTCTGCTTCACCCAAATGATCAATTGGAATTTTTACTAAAATATTCTCAACCACTATTATTTGCCCAGATGGAGGATCATTTTCCGGAGGCACTTCGGTTTGAAAAACTGATTTTGTGGTGATTTTACCGAATCGGTTGGTTAGAGCAACAAAGTAGGGAAGGGGTTGGATCATCGCTTGTTCTTTGGATGAATCAGAAAGGTATAATATAGATATTTCTACCTCCGTTGCTAGAATCGCGAATTTCGACAGCGGATTTTTTTCTTTTTCACTTAGATACTCGAGCTTACAGAAAATTTGTACAGTTGTAATTCTCGCAATGGGATTCGGATTTTGGGTAGTGTTTTGCTCGCCAGAGAGGAGATACGTATCGCCATCTCGTAAGATTCTAGTTGTGGGGCAGGTGACTTCTTGGGTTTCAAAAATATTCAGTTTTTCCTCTATAGCCTTTTGAGAAGGGATATAGTCAGAAGAGCAGGAGGCGATTGCCAATGCAAAAGACGCGAGGGCTAATATTTTAAGCAAGTGTATTGGCGGGTGTATCATTTAAGAGCCACACCTTTAGACAGGTTTGCTTTTGGCATTCCACAATCCTCGTTGTGTTATACAAATATATTTTTTTCCTGGACCATCATCGTACTTTTCTAGGATACACCTTGTACTTTTCCACCAGCCTTTGGTAGTTAATAACCGAACTATATCCATGCTTCTATAACTGTGTGGGTAGAGCAATGATTTCATAGGTTGTATTAGCTTATTAAAGGTCTTTTTACTGTGTCCATTAAAANAGTTAGAGTGGTTCCGGAACAGTGGCAGTTTATACAAAGATAAATGACCAGGAGTTGCAAGCCTTTCTTTCCCAATATCAATTGGGGGAGTGCTTGGAGGTATCGGAAATCCCTGAGGGGGTTGAAAATTCTAATTATCGTTTACGGACAGAGAGGGGCCGTTTCATTCTGACAATTTTTGAGCGTCGTGTTGCTCATAGTGACCTGCCCTTCTTCATGGATTTAATGGGGTTTTTATCTGGAGAGGGAATATGCTGTCCTGTGCCTATAGTAGCTAAGGATGGTCAAGCCCTTGTTCAACTGCATGGGAAGCCAGCAGCTGTGCTAAGCCATTTGCCGGGAACTAGTATTTCTGAGCCGACCCTCAGGCATTGCGGTTTAGTTGGATCTATGCTTGCTAACGTGCATAATGCGAGCTTAAACTTCTCCGGAGGGCGTTCTAATAGCCTGNCGTTNAAAGATTGGCCGAATTTATTGANGCAAATCGGTGCGGAAGGGGATCTGGTGTCTCCTGGTATTACGGCAGACTTAGAAGATGAAATTCAATATCTTTCTGGGCACTGGCCTGAANATCTTCCGCAGGGCGTCATTCACGGTGACTTATTTCCCGATAATGTCCTGTTTTTCGACGGGAAAATATCTGGTGTGATTGATTTTTATTTCTCTTGTCGAGACTTTTTGGTCTACGACCTTAGTGTCTGTCTTAATGCGTGGGGATTTGATGTTAATGGAGGGTTCGATAGGCAACGTTCAGAATCACTAATAAGGGGTTATTGTAGTAGGCGAGTTTTGACCAGCACCGAGTTTGAGTTTTTGCCAATTCTTTGCCGAGGGTCGGCGCTACGGTTTTTGTTGACCAGGCTTTACGATCAGATCAACGCGCCTGTGACGATGATTGGCATGACAAAAGATCCTTTGGAGTATTATAGAAAACTACTCTTCCACCGCAATGTTGCCAGCGCCTCTGACTACGGATCCCCCCAAAAAAATGGCTAAAACTTCCATAGTGAGAATCTTTACAGATGGAGCATGTGCAGGGAATCCAGGCCCCGGGGGGTGGGGCGCTTTGTTGAGTTTTGCAGGTGT
Organism: Rhodospirillaceae bacterium; assembly: GCA_002728255.1. Taxonomy (NCBI): domain Bacteria; kingdom Pseudomonadati; phylum Pseudomonadota; class Alphaproteobacteria; order Rhodospirillales; family Rhodospirillaceae; species Rhodospirillaceae bacterium. The sequence continues at coordinate 90,937 of PBWV01000020.1, forward strand.
GGAGAAGGAAATATTCGGCGGGGAAAGTGGTAGCACTAACAACAGGATGGAATTGTTGGCAGCTATAAAGGCTCTTGAGGCGCTGACGCGGCCAAGCAAAGTAAGGTTATCGACCGATTCTAATTATCTGAAGGATGGTATTACCAAATGGATTCACAATTGGAAGACTAATGGCTGGCGTACGGCAGGGAAAAAGCCAGTCAAGAATGTTGATCTTTGGAAACGCTTGCTCGAGGCTGCTGGACCCNATGAAATCGAGTGGGAATGGGTCAAGGGTCACTCTGGACATCCGGGGAATGAACGAGCGGATGCATTAGCTCGCCAGGGCATCGAGGAAGGCGTCGAGTAAAACAAGTCGATGAAATTTGTCTTCCTTGCTGTACAGTTGATTGACTGTGGCAGCTAATGTATTGGAATAGGCTTAGGCTGGTACAGTCTAATACTGAGAATCTATAGTTTAGTAAGGATGTGCTCCGCACTGGAATTATTAAGGCCGGGACCTTCTTCTACTTCTAGAGTTGTAACCTTCCCATCCTCTATTATCATGGCGTATCTCTGGGATCGCGTGCCGAGGCCAAAGCCGGAGCCGTCCATTGTAAGGTCGAGCAGGCGAGTTAAGTCGCCATTGCCATCGCCAAGCATCATAATGTCTTGAGTGGCGCCGCGATCCTTTCCCCATGCATCCATGACGAATGCATCATTAACTGATAAACAGATGATCTGATCGACTCCTTTTGCCTTGATCTCAGAGGCATGAGCGAGAAATCCGGGAACGTGCTTCGCAGAGCAGGTTGGCGTGAATGCGCCTGGCACGGCAAATAAGACAGTCTTTTTTCCACTCAAAAGTTTTTCTGTGTCAATGTCTTCCATTCCATCAACTCCTAAATATTTTAGAGTAACTGAAGGAATTTTTTCTCCGACTTTGATGGNCATATTTTCTCTCCTAAGTGTTTATATAATGTTTTGGTAGAGCAACAGAGCTCGCTCGACTGCACGATATCACGCACTTGTGCTTGACTAAAGGTCTTGGCATCCATGATGCCAAGGCTAGCCACTAGGCGAGCAGAGGGTTTCTTGATGGAGTGCACTTCTTGCCTCACTTTCCCGGAATNTTCTCGTCCCCGCGCGCCATCTCCANTGCATGGGATATGTTCGTTTTTGTCAATAATTCTGGTAGCGCTATTCCAGTAGGAGCACCAATCCCATACACGGCGTTAAACGGGATCCCATATCGGTTAAAGCTNAACAGATAATTTTGGATATCCGGATTTCTTTTTGTCCAATCGCCTCGCATTTTGACAATATTTGGNGAATCCAGCTTATTTATAATCGCAGGACTATCCAAAACCAGTACTTTGTTTATTTTGCAGGTTAGACACCAGTCCGCTGTTATGTCCACAAATACAATTTTTCCAGAAGTTACAAGGTCGGGAATTTTACTTGCATCCAGTTCAATCCAACTGGACCACTGTGAGTTGGAAGTAGATTCCCGCCTCTTGTCTTCAGAGGGGGCGCTGACTACGAATGACGCCATACTGCACCCGCTAACTACTAAGGTCAGAGTGTATAGCAAAAGCTTTTTGTTACCCATTATGGAGGATATCAATTTCATACTTATACCGCAGAGCACCGCAATGGTTCCGATGAAAAATGCCAGGTCTATAGTGGTTTGATGTGACAAAATTACCAGTAACCATACAGCCGTAGCCGCTAAAAAAAATCCTAGAATGATACGGAGTTGGATCATCCACTTGCCAGGTCGAGGGAGCCTGTTTACTAAATTAGGGTTTGCTGCAAAAAGTAGATAGGGCATAGCCATGCCTAAACCCAACATGGCAAATATCAGAAGTATTTCTGTGGCTCCTTGGCTGAGAGCAAAGCTGATTGAGGTGCCTACAAATGGTGCCGAACAGGGGGTGGCCATCAACGTGGCTAATGCGCCTGTAAAAAAGCTTTGAGTGAGCCACCTTGATTTTTCTCTATTATTTGAAGATCCTCGTGGGTTGTTTGAGTAGGATGGCGCACCGATTTCAAAGAACCCNAATAAATTACATGAGAAAACTGTAAGTACTAAGACTAATGATACTAGAAAAAGTGGTTCCTGGAATTGCAGGCCCCATCCGACGGAGTTTCCTAAATTTCTTATTAGGATGGTTCCTAATGCAAGAAGTAGGTAAGAGAATAGAATGCCACCAACCGAAGCGAGGAAGCTCAGACGTATTTTTAGTCTACTTTGGCCGGCACTCTTTAGGACACTGAGAATTTTTATTGACAGAACGGGCAGTACACACGGCATGAGGTTTAGAACCAGGCCACCAATGAGTGCAGTAAATAAAATACTGAGCATTGTTAGACTGTTTTTCCGTGGATCTGATTGGGCTATCGCTCCTACTGTGTGAGAGAGCTCTTTGGCAGATCCGACATCGACCAATGTAATCAGAAGTTCGAAGTTTTTTAGGTTATCCCCTTTCACATTTGATACTGGCACGGAGAATTCAGCTTTAAGGGAAGAATTGGAAAGGGAGACTGTTTCCACACCAAAACGATAAGCGCCTGGTCCTTCAAGAAATATGATGGGAGTAGTGAAGGGNNTATGGCGAGTGACATTGATTAAAAGGGTTCCTGTGTTCTCGGTTTCCGGTATGTAAATAGAGTCAATATTCGTGATGGACTCCCCAGCAGCCATAGGGACTTTTTCCTCGAATTCTCCAATTAGCGAGGCATATTTTGTGGGCTTTTGGTCGCCAGGCGGCACCGAAATAGNCAACTCAGTTGATACTGGTATGCAAATTGTTTTGCAAACCTGGTATTCTATTATGAATCGAAGATCCAAGGGTTTAAGAGGGTCCCTGGCTTTGGCAGTTATCGGAAAAATGACATGGTNTTTGTATCCAATGGTTGTAAGGTTGTTGCCCTCATCAAAGCGTTCTGGCCAGGGCCATTTCATTTCTATTAATTCAAGATTAACCGATTGCGATCTTTCTATAATTGGCGGCGACCCGGAGTCTCCAGGGCTTCTCCAATAAATTTTCCAATCTGGTTTAAGGGAAAACTCCAGCCCTAATTTGATATCAGTTCCGTTGCCAATTCCTGATGTACCAGAAATTAATCTGACTTCCGCAAATTCCCTCGAGTCCCATCCTGAAGAAAACTCCCCGTCCGATCGCGCTGTGTTNCCAAAGCCCATACAAATAAGTAAAAAGCCCAGGAAGGATATATATGTATGGTTTAACGAATACTTCATTATGAGTAAAATAATCGAGTGAATGTATTGTATGGAAGTGGCGTGGTACTCGATAATCCCTTTATATTATTTTTTTATAATTACCAAACTTATACGAAAAGCATAGTTGAAATGATCAATACAGTGCACCAACATGAAGGATACTTGGNGGGACGGCTACTCATTGCCTTGCCGGCAATGCTAGACCCACGATTTTCTCAAAGTGTTATATATTTATGCAGCCATAATGAGCATGGGGCAATGGGTCTAATCGTAAACCAGGTTATGGAGGAAGTAAATTTTTTGGATATGTTGGAGGCTATGNATATTAAGACCGGCCATNCGCAATCAAAAAGGCAGGTTCATTTTGGTGGGCCTGTTGAGGCAGAACGAGGGTTTGTGCTGCATAGCGCAGACTATAGTTGTGAGGACACTCTGGTAATCAAAGGCGGGGTCAACCTGACGGCGACAATAGATATTCTTCGACTTATCGCGTCCGGATGTGGGCCTAAGAACTCGCTCTTTGCGTTAGGTTATGCGGGATGGGGGCCAGGACAACTTGATGCAGAAATTCAGGGAAACAGCTGGATGTTTGGGGTGCCAGAAACGGAAATATTATTTGGTGAAAAGCACTCTCAAAAGTGGTCTCTTGCAACCTCTAGGGCTGGAATAGACCTTAGTACGTTGTCTAGTGAAATCGGCAGTGCCTAGAGTGATGGGCACTCGGCTGTTTTAGNTTTGTGCGGCAGATGGCGAGGTTTCAAGACGCTTTCTGTTGAGTTGTCTTGTGCCATTCTTTTTTTCTTGGCGTATTTCTGAAATGGGTTCAATTCGCGTATCACTTTCAAGAAGGCCGAACAAGATATGGTCCTGCCAAACGCCATTTATTTTTAAGTACCTTCGTGCAAAACCTTCTTTGCGGAACCCTACTTTTTTTAGAAGTGCCTGGCTTGCATCGTTATTAGGGAGACAGGCAGCTTCAATGCGGTGGATCCTAAGTCTCGAAAAGATCACAGGAAGCACTCCAGAAAGGGCCTCTGTCATATATCCTTTGCCGGCATAGCTTTGTCCCACCCAATAGCCAATGCTGCAGCTCTGCGCCACACCTCTCCGGACATCGTTTATAGCCACTCCACCTATTAAGGCCCCGTCCACCTGTCTAAATACTAGAAAAGTGTAACCAAGGTCCCTGTTGCTGTGAAGGGCATGGGCTTTTAGTCGGCGAAAATAAGCTTTCCTAGTAAGGGAGTCGGTGGGCCAGGTCGGTTCCCATGGCTGCAGGAATTGCTGGCTATCTTTCCTGAGTTCTANCCACTTCCAGCAATCTCGGCGTTGGGGCGGTCTCATATAAACTCGGCCAGCCCTTATGGGGTTTCCCTTGATTGCTTGGGATAGTGATTTGAACAAGGCAATCATTTTTTTACCTTTATGCGAAACCTGTATTCACCCTCTTCTGCTACACATTCTTCGAGAGAATGGCCTGTCACTTGGCAAAACGTTTTAAGATCAGCGACTGAACTTGGGTCAGTGGCTNCCACAACTAGCACTTCCTCGGGCGATAAATTTTTAATAAACTTTTTGGTTTTTAGCACCGGCAGAGGACAGATTAGATTTCTCACGTCAAGATGGTAGNTCGAANCGCAGCTTTCTGTGGGTTTCATATTTGGAGACTCGCTTGAAATTGTGAGAATTGATCGCTATCGGTTTTAGGACCCAATGTAGTCATGGTTGGGCATCCGCGGGACAAGATTTTTTGTATCACTTGCATTAGTTGTTTGGAGTCTACAGCGTCAATTTTCTTTATGATTTCCTCATGCGATAGAGGTCTTCCAAATAGTAACACTTGTCGGGCTAATTGTCCGCATCTCGAGGATGTGCTTTCCAGTGACATTAACAAACCAGATTTCAACTGAGCACAAGCGCGCGAAGTTTCTGTGTTTGTTATATGCTTAGTGACTTCTTTCAATTCATGGCAGATGGTTTCCACAAGTTCAGCAGTTGCCTCTTGACTTGTCCCAGCATAAATACCNAACAGGCCCCCATCGGCATAGCTCGTCGCGAAGGAGTAGACAGAGTATGCCAAACCTTTCTCTTCCCTAATTTTCTGAAATAATCTAGATGACATTCCACCGCCAAACAGGACGGAAAAAACCTGAAGAGCGTAGTAGTCTTCATCCTCATATGCTAGACCGTCAAAGCCCAGCACAATATGCATTTGGTCGAGATCACGCTGTTCTTGCACAAAGCCCCCCACATATTCCGCTTGATCAAGGTCTCGGTCAGGTGCAGGGTCTCTTTTCTGGAAAAAATTGGCCGTCAAATCTACAAGATCCTCGTGCTTAAGGTTGCCAGCCGCGGATACTACCATTCTATCCGGGGTGTATTGGTTCGCCATATATTCGGAGAGAGATTTAGGGGAAAAAGCTCGCACATTTTTGGCAGTTCCCAAGATAGGGCGGCCGATAGGTTGATCCGGGTAAGCCAATTCCTGAAACTGGTCAAAAATGATCTCATCTGGTGTATCACGCGTTTGCCCCATTTCCTGAATCACTACTTCTTTTTCTTTGGCTAATTCGTCCTCCGAAAAAGTTGGGTTTTCCAAAATGTCGGAGAGAATTTCTGTGGCTAGAGGGAGGTCATGCCTGAGTACTTTAGCATAATATGCTGTCTGCTCTTTGGAAGTGTATGCATTCAAATGGCCGCCTACATTCTCAATTTCCTCCGCAATNTTCCTGGCTGTGCGGGTGGTGGTGCCNTTNAANGCCATATGCTCGAGAAGGTGAGAAATGCCATTGTTGTTTTTNGTCTCNTGGCGGGANCCGGNATTAACCCANACGCCGACCGAAGCAGTCTCCANGGTGCTGGTTGATTCACTAATAATGCGCAGACCGTTCTCGAGAGTGCTCAACTGTACCGATTCACGTGTTGCCATATTTTTTCCAAAAAGTTAAATTTTATGAAAACGCCTACTGCGTTGACGGATATAGGATTGAATTTTTAGGATTTCGCATTCCAATATATCGTATCTTTCCTTTGATTCCAAAGCAGATAGCAGTCGGTCTGGGATGGACGGCCTTTTGCCGGTTGCTTTAATCACGGATTCAGAGAATTTGGCTGGATGGGCTGTCGCTAAGCATACCATGGGTCCAATCTCCCTGTAATCAGACTTTCTGGCAGCAGCCGTTCCTACTGCAGTATGGGGGTCAATGANATTGCCTGTCTCACTGTAAACAAGCTCCATTTCCCGTAATGTTTCTGCTTCATCGATGGATGAGCTAGAAAAGCATTTTCTGGCACCCCCTATATGGTCAGATGTTATGGTAAATTTTCCATCATCCTTCAGTGCTTCCATGTTTTGGCAGAGTGCGTCGTGGTCCCTTCCTTGTAATTCGAAGAGATATCGTTCGAAGTTGCTCGCGACTTGGATATCCATACTTGGGNATATTCCCGGCATAACAGGCTCTGTCTGGTACGTGCCCGTGGTCAATACCCGATGGAGTATATCGTTTTGGTTGGTGGCTACAAGAAGCTCCTTGCTAGGGAGGCCCGTGCATTTTGCAACGTAGCCTGCGTATACATTGCCAAAGTTTCCTGTGGGCACAGAAAAGGCTAGGAGCTTATTTCTCAACTTCATGAATGCTGCGTAATAATACACCACTTGTACCATCACACGCGCCCAATTAATTGAGTTAACAGCAGCGAGAGATAGTTCTTTATTGAAGTGGGGGTCCCCAAACATTTCCTTTATTAGGCTCTGGCAATCATCAAAAGTACCTTTCACCGCTATATTGTGGATATTAGCAGCGTCGACAGATGTCATCTGCCTTCTTTGGACTTCTGAGACCCTTCCCAAAGGATGGAGCATGAAAAGGTCAATATTCTGGCGNTTCTTGCATGCTTCAATAGCGGCAGAACCAGTATCGCCAGAAGTCGCGCCTATGACAGTAATATGTTCGCCTTTTTGCGAAAGAACATAATCGAACATTCTGCTAACTACTTGCAGGGCAAAATCCTTAAATGACAGGGTCGGGCCGTGGAATAGTTCAAGAAGCCAAAGGGAAGGCCCTATTTCAACTAGTGGTGCGACTTCTTTACAGACAAATTCTGAGTAGGCTTCGGAGGTAATAGTTTGAAGAGTTGGATCGTCTATGTCTTCACCTACAAAAGGTTTTAATATTTGCGCTGCTAGGTTGGCATAGCCGAGTTGAAGCGAATCTAGATCCTCTGTTCGTATCTTTGGCCATTCTGACGGTACATAAAGTCCCCCATCGGGTGCAAGGCCCGTCAGCAAGGTTTCGTTGAAGCCCAATATCTCATTAGTATTACGAGTGCTAATGTAGTTCACGCTCTCTCCCATGTCACATTGCTCTCCCGCCTGTCTGGTAGCATATTTTGACTTCCCTATTTTGTTGACAATACCCGGACATGTGGCTTCGACTCAATACACACCTTATTGTAGCCTATAGGTTGTTTTGATGAGAACAAGAGTGGATTAAGCGAGTGCCTCAGGGTGGTAAAAATAGGCCTAAGAAGGCTTTGGTTATCTTAAATCCGGTGGCGGGCAACCGCGATCCGACGTTGTCTAAGTTGGTTGTGCAGAAACTAAGCTCTTTAGGTTGGGAGATTCGCATTCGTGAGACTTCTAGCATTGGAGACGCAGAGATCATTGCATCAAAGATTGGTAGGAGGAATTTTGCATTTGACCTAGTTATTGTATCAGGTGGAGATGGCACTATAAATGAGGTTGTGAACGGGTTGGTCGGAGGGGAAAAGCTGGACATCCCCATTGGTGTGATCCCAACAGGAAGTGTGAACCTGCTTGCCAGCGAACTCGGCATAAAAAATTCTGTGGCATCCACAGTGGCCGCTCTTTTGAGTGGAACCAAGCGATCGATTTCTTTGGGGAAGGTTATAGGTAGGGATGGTGAACGTGTCTTTCTTGTTACCGCTGGGGTTGGTTTTGACGCAAATGCTATTTCGCGTGTATCTATGGGTATCAAGAAACTCCATGGAAAAACCGCATATGCTTTGGCGGGGTTAATGGAGTACCTGTTGGGTTCGTTCCCAAAACATAAGGTTGTTCTCGGGGGAAAGAGATATATCGTAGGTTCAGTTTTGCTTGCAAATGGGAAATATTACGCTGGTCGTATGGTTTGGGCCCCTGATGCTGACGTTGGCGGACCTGGCTTGCAAATTGGGTTGTTCAGGACCCTAGGCCGACTAACCTTGCCGATCTACGTGTTTGGAATAATGTTTGGTTTTTTATCTAAGCTCAAAGGTTTCCATCTAGTTGGTGCAGACGAAATTATTGTAGAAGGGCCCAAAGGGCAGCCGGTTCAAATAGATGGTGATGTACTTGCCCAGTTGCCGGTACGTATCCGGGTGGCTCGAGACAAGGTCAATGTCTATGCAGCCCGATCCCAGAAATAATAGCGCTAGGTTCCGGCAATAGTCATTCCGTCTACTCGAATAGTGGGAGCGTTAGTTGAATATTTGAACGATAGGTCATCCGCCACTGTCAAGTTGGCAAACATGTCGAGTATGTTGCCAGCTATCGTCATTTCATTGACAGGAAATGCAATGCTCCCATTTTCGATCCAGAACCCAGAGGCTCCTCTGCTGTAATCCCCCGTCAGACTATTAAAGCTCATTCCCATCATTTCTGTTATGTAGAAGCCATTCTTAACCTCTGCAATAAGCTCGTCTCGACTGATTTGTCCTTCCATCATGTAGAGGTTGCTTGGTCCCGGGCTAGGAGCACTAGATGGCCCACGGATAGCGTGGCCGGTGCTATCTAGGCCCAATTGGTTGGCAGATCGTGTGTCCATGAGCCAAGTGGTCAGGACGCCTTTATCAACTACCTTTCTCGTTTCACCAATATGGCCTTCACCATCAAAGGGACGAGAGGCAAGTCCTCTCAGGCGGTGTGGATCATCACAAATGGAGACGGTCTCAGGGAAGATTTTTTCCATCAATTTGTCTTTAAGAACACTGGTGCCCCGAGCGATGGATGCTCCAGAAATAAGTCCCGATAGCAGGCGGGGTAGCCCGCCTGACAGCCTTGGGTCAAAAATAACCGGGGCTTGTTGGCTTTTGACTTTTTGCGGATTCTGTCGTGCGATGGCTTTTTCTCCAGCGCTTCTCCCAATAGCCAAGGGCGACATGAGGTCTTCAAAGAAACGGGTCGAAGAATATTCATAGTCCCTTTCCATTGCCGTATCCTGCCCGGCTATCACGGATACTGATGCACCAAAATTAGTTACTGAATACTCGCCCGCAAAGCCGGCGGAATTAGCCAACGCAATATGCCCTTTATTCTTAGTTGCTTCTGCGCCTTCCGAATTTGTTACCCCTTCCACCGAACGGGCTGCGTCTTCGGTTTCTTTTGCCAGATCGAATAGGTCTTCTGGAGAAATTTCTCTCGGGTCATATAGTTCGAGATCAGTCTGGGTTGTTGGGGGAGCTTCGGTTGAGGCAATTTCGCAATATGGATCCGCGGGCGCATTTCGGGCCATGGTGATCGCGCGATCTATCAGGTCCTGCAGGGTCGAAGTTTTTAAGTCTGTGGAGGATACAATTGCCTGTCCCTTTCCCACGAGAGTTCTAAGGCCAAGATCATGGGATTCTTCCCTTTCAACGCCCTCTTTTTTGCCAAGGCGCCACGAAACGCTGAGAGATTCCGATTCGAATATTATGGCGTCGGCAGCGTCTGCGCCAGCCTTGCGGGCCTCTGCGATAAGGTCAGTTAGGAGTGCTATTTTCGATTCTTGCATTCGCATTTACTAAACTTTCCATCGGTTGTCTGGAAACCAAGTAGGGGTAAAGCACAACCTCGAGCCGGGGAACCCCTATTCTAGTGTCCGGATGTCACTCTATAATAAAGTGTTCTCGGGTTAGCATGAGGTTTTGAGAGGTTGTCTCTGTAAAGTTTGCACCATCCGCGAGAGTAGATTCATATTCCGGAGTGCCAATGCTCGTCCGCATTTTATCCACTGAATCGAACCAGGTGATTCCTATACCATCCCAGGAAGGTTTTGGTTCTCGATTGTAGCCAGCTAATTTTGTGTGGGATTGCACGTATCGGCGTACAACGGGAATTTCATTTGCAATAGGCCCGTGGATATTCTTCCAGTAAGTTTGGAAATCTTGAACACTCATTCCGTTTTTGCGGGTAACAAGCCCTATGCTTTTGATGCCATCTTTTGGAATTTTTCCATCTTTTAGAACATGTTCTTCAGTAAGGAGTAGGGAGGTATTCTTTGAATCAATGAAGTTGGCTTCGTCCTTTGTCACAGCTTTGTACGCATCCGATTTTGCCATGGAACGCAGCGCCTCAGTGTTGTCCACCCATATCTCCGCAAGGCCATCATAAATCAATTCACCTTTCCTATACCCTCCGAGAAGTGGATGGGATTGCACATATCGTTTCACGAGCGGGAGTTTTCTTACAATATCGGCGTGCTTGCCGAGCCAATATTTTTGGAATGTTTCTACCTCCATTCCCTGAATACGCTTCACTAATGTACAGGCCTTTAGCATGTTTCCTCTCCCAAGTCCCCACGGCAACATTCTATCGGATTGGTGCTATTACAAACTAGAGTTGGTCTTATAGACTAGTTTGTGTCGCTCTCCCATATTGATTTTCCTTCACCAGGAAGTCCGTATTCAGCCCATCTTTTGCTAACTTTATCAATCGTGTTTTTTTCCATAATTATTTTGGTTCCCCACTCCCTGTTGGTTTCAGGAGGAATCTTATTTGTGGCATCAAGCCCCATCTTTCCACCTAAACCAGATTCGGGACTAGCAAAATCAAGATAATCAATAGGAGTGTTTTCTAGGAGAGTGGTGTCTCGTACTGGGTCCATTCTTGTAGAAATTGCCCACATGACGTCCTTCCAGTCCTTCACATTGATATCGTCGTCAACGATGACGACTATTTTCGTATATAGAAATTGGCGCAGGAAAGACCAAACTCCCATCATTACCCTTTTAGCCTGTCCAGCATAGTTTTTCTTAATGGAGACGACGGCAATTCTATAGCTGCAGGCCTCAGGTGGGAGCCAAAAATCCACGATTTCTGGAAATTGTTGGACCATTAGGGGAACAAAAAGTTCATTCAGGGATTCACCTAGTATGCTGGGTTCATCGGGTGGTCTGCCTGTGAAGGTAGAAAGATATATTGGCTTTTGGCGGGTGGTTATGGTGCTTACCGTAAACACGGGGAATTTTTCTCTCGAATTGTAATATCCCGTGTGATCGCCAAACGGACCTTCCTCCCTGAAATCCTTCAAAGACACGTGCCCTTCTAGGACGATTTCTGCAGTGGAAGGCACCTTCAATGGTACGGATTGACATTCGACAAGTTCGGTTCGTTTTCCTCTTAGGAGACCGGCAAATTGATACTCTGACATCGTGTCAGGTATGGGCGCTACAGCAGCCAGTATAGTCGCGGGGTCCGCGCCGATTACAACTGCCGCGGGGAGTGGCGCAGATTCTTTTTGCGACCATTTTCTGAAGTGCTGAGCACCTCCCCTGTGTTTTAACCAAAGCATGAGGGTCTGGTTCTTCCCGATCACCTGCATGCGATAAATCCCCAAGTTGAATTTCTCCATGGGCGTGCCAGGATGGATTGAGGTCACCACCAATGGCCATGTAATTAGGGGTGCAGGTTCGTTTGGCCAGCAGGTTTGTACGGGCAGCGTTGATAGATCAACATCCTTTCCTGTTATAATTTTTTCGTGAATGGGCCCATTACGTAGAACTCGAGGTTTCATAGTCATTGCAGCTTTAAGGAGGGGCAGCATTTCAGCAGCTTGTTTCCATCCATCAGGTGGCTCAGGTTGACGCATCAGGGCCAGTGCTTCGCCCAATTGTCGAAGTTCCTGGGGTTCTTTTCCCATACCCCAAGCTACGCGGTTTTTAGTCCCAAAAAGATTTGCTAGAATGGGTATTTCAAAAGGTCCATTTGGCCCTACCACGTTTTCAAATAATACAGCAGGGCCACCCTGAGCTAATAAGCGGGTCTGAATCTCTGTAATTTCTAGTTCAGGCGAAACCTTGGCAGAAACCCTAATAAGTTCTTTCTTATTTTCTAAGAAAGATAAAAATTCACCTAAGCTTGCGTATGGCATTAATGTCTTTCCTAGATCCAAAATTAATATACTCTGGTCTTAGCGCTAACATTTGCGCTAAAGTATTTCTCCCCAGTTTACCCAGTAATAAATCCTATAAACATTATCGCAGCAAATCTATTGTTGGACTGAAACATTGTAAGGCAGCTTTTTGGATCGTCCAAGTTCACCTTTTGGATTTGCCAAACCAGATGTAGGCCGCCAGCAACTAGTCCGACAAAGGCGGGCCAGGCGAGGCCGGCTAACTCCACCGAGATATAGAGGCAAATTAGAGATAAGGCGTAGAATAGGGCGATTATTGGTTTGCTTTTCGTTCCTAATCGTAGAGCGGAAGATCTAACGCCAATTAAAATGTCGGAATCCTTGTCTTGGTGGGCATAGATTGTGTCATAACCAAGCGTCCAGAATATGCCAGATATGTAAAGAGCGATCGCCCAAGGATAAATTTGTCCTGCCACAGCGGCACTACTGAGGAGCGCCCCCCAGTTAAAAGTGAAGCCTAGCCAGAGTTGTGGCCACCAGGTGATCCTTTTCATAAAAGGGTATACAAGGACGAGCGGAACAGCCGCCACGCCAACCCAGATGGCCGTTTTGTTGAATTGAGTTAAGACGATTAACCCGAGAATACACAGAATGACTAATAGCAGAATCGCGTGGCTGATTGGGATTTCTCCGCTGGCCAGCGGTCGGTTGCTAGTTCGGATGACCCGACGATCAAAATCGCGGTCCGCAATATCGTTGATAATGCAGCCCGCACTTCGCATGCATAGTGTGCCCAGAAGAAATAGGAACAAAAATAATGGCAGAGATTCATAGCTCGCGTCAGAAATAGCTAGCCCCAGCCAACATGGCCAAAGCAAAAGCCAATAACCGGTTGGGGCGTCGGCCCGCATTAGGCGCAAATAGGGGAGAGACTTGTGCCAGTAAGATATGTAATAAGGATGATTTGTCATTGGCTAATTAGGCCGCGAAGGTTAGTTGGGTGAACATTTTCGAGAAAGTGTAACATGGTATTGAACCTGAATACTCGCAACCTCTTTATTTTGCTTCTAGCTAACGATGGCAAGTAGCCCCCAGGTTGTGGTGGCTACTCGTCTTTGGGTAGGCGCTAGTCTAGGTGAGGGAGAGATTATTCCAGCTACTGCCTCCCAAAGCCATTATCTAAGGAATGTCCTAAAAATTTCAGAGGGGGGGCGAATAGCTGTTTTTAATGGTTCAGATGGAGAGTGGCTTGCAGAGGTTAGGTTTTCTGCGCGTAAAGGTTGCAGCTTGCTCCTAATAGCTCTTGCCCGACCACAAGTCGTTGAAGAGGGTCCTTGGTTATTGTTTGCACCGGTAAAAAAATATCGGCTGGACTTTCTGGTGCAAAAATCGGTTGAACTGGGGGTTGAGGTTATCTGTCCCGTCCAGACGCGGCGAACAATAGTCCGTCGGGTAGCCAAAAAACGCATTTTAGCAAATGCTATTGAGGCGGCGGAGCAATGTGGGCGCTTAACTCTTCCAAAGGTTGCTGAATTCAGCCCTTTGTCAGAGGTAATATTGAGTTGGCAACCAGGTCGGACACTATTCTGGGGAGATGAAAGTGGGGGCGGTGTTCCGGCCTTAAGAGCGTTCGGGTCCGACTTGACTAAAGCGGCATTTCTAATCGGGCCGGAGGGTGGCTTTGAAGAAAGTGAACGGGAATTCTTAACCGCGCAGTCTTTCACTAAGGCTATAGATTTGGGTCCACGAATACTCCGTTCTGATACGGCGGGGTTGATGGCACTATCACTTTGGGAGGGGGCACGTGGTTGAATAGGGGACGGCCTCTAACGGACATGTTGAGATCATTAGTTGGCCTTGGGTTAAATCCCAGATATACAGGCCCTATTGTTTATTTGTCCCCGAAGAACGGAAGATGGGATGGCACAAGAGACTATAGCTGATGGGTTGATTTCTGATCGAGCTAGTTTGATTGAATACCTAGAAAGTGGCTGCAAGCCTCGGAGTGAGTGGGGCATTGGCACGGAGCACGAAAAAATCGGCTATCATTTATCCGATCTTTCTCCTTTATCGTATGGTGGAACCAATGGAATCCGAGCCATGCTGCAGGGTTTAGAGCGGTTTGGCTGGAAGCCAATCCTGGAGGGGGATAATATTATAGGCCTCACTATGGAGGGACAGTCCATAAGCCTGGAACCCGGCGGTCAATTTGAGCTTTCGGGGGCCATATTAAAAAATATTCATGAGACGTGCGCTGAGGTTAATTCCCATCTCTCTCAAGTGCGAGAAGTAGCCAGTGACCTGAAGGTGGGTTTTATTGGAATTGGAATGCAACCTAAGTGGGGGCGCGAGCAAATTCCAGTGATGCCCAAACAACGTTACGACATCATGCGTGGTTATATGCCAAAGAAAGGGAAGCACGGACTGGATATGATGTTGCGAACTTGCACTGTTCAGGTCAATCTGGATTTTGAGAGCGAAATTGACATGGTAAAAAAATTCCGGGTTGGTCTTGCTTTACAGCCTATAGCGACGGCGTTGTTTGCAAACTCACCATTTGTTGATGGTCGGCCAAGCGGTTATGTAAGCACTCGGTCCAATGCTTGGTTCAATACGGACCCTGACCGATGTGAAATCCCACAATTTGTTTTTGAAACAGGTATGGGCTTTGAGAGATACGTCGATTTTGCTTTAGATGTCCCCATGTATTTTGTCTTTAGGGATGGCCGTTATTTGGACGTAAGCGGGCAATCCTTTCGTGATTTTTTGAAAGGGAAATTACCGGGCCTACCAGGTGAACTGCCCACGTTGAAGGATTGGTCAGATCATTTAACCACCATATTCACAGAAGTGCGGCTGAAGCAATTTCTAGAAATGCGTGGGGCAGACGCGGGTCCCTGGAACCAGTTGTGTGCGTTGCCGGCTCTTTGGGTTGGGTTGCTATACGATTCGACGAGCTTGGATCAGGCATGGGATATCATTGCGGATTGGAGTTTTGAGGAGGTACGGGAATTGAGAGGCGAAGCGGGTGGACATGGGATGGCTGGTTCATTCAGGGGGATGCCGGTGCGTGAGTTGGCAAAGAAGGTAGTAGAGTTGGCGCGGGAGGGTCTTGGTCGGAGAGGTTGTGTGGATAACGCTGGAACTGATGAAACGGGTTTCTTAGTTCCGCTCGCCAAGGTAGCCCAGTCAGGGAGAACGTTAAGTGATGAACTTTTAGACTTATACCATGGGGCTTGGAATGAAACGGTAGATCCTGTTTTCCAGGACTTTGCATATTGAAGATGGTATCAATTGTGGAAAGGCCTTTGGGCTTTTAAGCGTGTTGTTTCTTAATCCACTAGGTGGGGTAGCTACATGGAACACATTAGAATTGAGTTTTCGAGATTTTCTGCGTTTTACAGTCCATTGATTTTGACTATGGCGGGTGGCTTTCTGGATCGTGAGGGGCTTAAGCATAGTTACAGTGTGTCCACGCCGGAGCAAACAGCTATGAGCGCAATCTTGGGCGGCACTGTGGATGTAGCACAGTCTGCAGTTTCGGCTGCCTTTGGGCCAGCAATTGATGGCCGTAAGCCCGATGTCGTGCACTTCGCTCAGATCAACGAGACGGATGGCTTCTTTCTGTTTGGGCGGGACAACGAATCCAATTTTTCGTGGTCTCATCTGGTAGGAAAGGATGTTTTGGTAGATCATGGTGGACAGCCGATGGCTATGTTTCGTTATGGTTGCCTGAAATCAGGTTTGGACGATAGCAAAGTAAATTTTATTGATGCCGGCTCTCCAGAGGAGATGGAGGCCGCATTTCGCTCCGGGGTGGGTGACTATATACATGCTCAGGGTCCTCTGCCTCAGCAATTCGAGCAAGATGGGCTTGGTCAGATAGTCGCCTCGGTAGGCAAGGCAATTGGCCCGGTAGCATTTTCCACTCTGGCCGCTAAAGCGGAATGGCTCAGAACTGATATGGCTATGGCCTTCATGCGCGCCTACAGGTTGGGGAGGGAGTTCGCCATTACCGGTTCACCAGAGGAGATTGCGCGAATGGAAGCTGAGTTTTTTCCAGAAATTCACGTCGAAGCTCTTGCTAACACTATTCGATTTTATCAAAAGCTTGGTTGCTGGAGCCCCCACTTAGAAATCACCCAGCAAGCATTCGAAGTCGCAGTAGACGTTTTTCTCCACTCTAAGGCCATTTCCCAACGCCCAGCCTACGACTTGGCTGTTTATCCTGTTCCAACAATATAGCACAAGCTCGTCTTGGTAATTTAGGCGTTGTCGGCGTACTTGCGCACTGGGTTTGCCCAGAGCAATAGTTCAATCGCTAGCCTCAGTCCCTCCAACCGTAAGCCCATCTATTAGAAGGGTTGGTTGCCCTACTCCTACGGGGACGCCTTGGCCATTCTTTCCACAGGTGCCAATTCCAGGATCCAGCTCCATGTCGTTGCCTACAGCCTTTACGTTTTTAAGGACTTCAAATCCGCTACCAATGAGAGTTGCCCCTTTCACGGGTGCCCCTATTTTTCCATCGTCTATTTTGTATGCTTCGGAAGCTGAGAACACAAATTTGCCATTCGTAATATCAACTTGGCCACCGCCAAAGTTTACTGCATACAATCCGCTTTTTACGGAATTAATGATTTCCTGAGGGTTCTCGTTGCCAGCTTGCATTATGGTATTTCGCATTCGCGGCATGGGCTGATGGGCAAAGCTTTGGCGGCGACCATTGCCAGTAGATTTTGTGCCCATCAATTTTGCGTTTGTCCTATCCTGCATATAGCCGACCAGGATTCCATTCTCAATTAGAGTGGTGCACTGGGTAGGAGTGCCTTCGTCATCTATCGACAAAGATCCACGGCGGTTTCCGATAGTTCCATCGTCTACTACCGTAACCGATGGAGCGGCTACACGTTCGCCCATGAGGCCGGAGAAGACACTTGTCCCCTTCCTGTTAAAATCTCCTTCAAGGCCATGACCTATTGCTTCATGAAGCAGTATGCCTGGCCAGCCAGATCCCAGAACAACTTGCATTTCACCTGCAGGAGCCGGCTCGGCTTTTAACAGAATCTTGGCTTGCCGATAGGCCTCATCCACGTGCTTTTGCCAAGTGTGTTCTTGTAGAAAAGCCTCATACGAAAAGCGCCCGCCTGAACCATAGCTTCCACTTTCCATGGTATCGCCGTCACCAACCACAACCGAGACGCTAAGTCTAACCAGTGGCCGAATGTCGCCAGTGAGTTTGCCTCCAGCCCTAAGTATTTCCACTGCCTGCCAGTTGCCGGTCAACGAGGCCATCACCTGCTGTACTTTAGGGTCTTTGGCCCGAGCATATGCATCAATTTCCTGCAGCAATTTCACCTTCTTCTCGAAAGGCACCTGTTGCAGAGGGTTTTCATCCGAATATAGCTGCTGGTTTGTAGTGGGAGGGGCACTGGCCATTACGCCCCCTGCGCCAGTTCTGACAGTCTTTACCGTTTCCCCTGCGCGGCGAACTGCAGACTCACTCAGTTCCGACGCATGGCCGTATCCAGTGCACTCACCTGAGACCGCCCGTAAGCCGAACCCTTGCGATGTGTCAAAATTCGCCGCTTTTAATTTGCTGTCGTCAAAAGCGAAACTCTCAGATTGCTTATATTCCAGAAATAATTCGCCATCGTCTGACCCAGCTAGAGCGTCGTCAACGACGGATTCCAATCTTGTTTGGTTCAGGTCGGTATTGTCAAAAAATAATTTATTTAGCCGGGCGATATCTGTCATTTTTGCTCTTCCTGAGACTGCGATTAACTGCCTTTGTACCGACTTGAGTATAGTGTATTTTGGTTTTCTACAACTTCCAATTTCTTCGTTTGCGACGAGGTATATTTGGATGCCCCTTGAATTTGATAGTGGTGGAAGTAATGGCGCTCTTATTGGAAGATACGGTCAGGTTTGGGGTCCAAGGCATCTTCAGGAGGACGGGAAACTCCGCGTCGCCTTGGATTCCAGATCTGGGGGATGCTAAGGGCTTAGTTAGATTGGTTGACGAGTTAGGTTTTGATTCAATGTGGGTTGGTGACCATGTGGCCTTCCCTGTACCCATTATGGATTCTATTTCTCAGTTAGCTTGGGCGGCAGCTCTGAGTGACCGTATGACATTTGGCACAGCGATATATCTCTTGCCCCTGAGGCATCCCACTCCAGTAGCAAAACAGATTGCAGCCTTAGATCACCTTTGTGGAGGCCGATTAGTTTTTGGGGTGGGGGTCGGGGGTGAGTTTCCGACGGAGTTCAAAGCTTGTGGTGTTGACGTGTCCCAACGTGGTCGACTTATGGATGAGAACCTGGAAGTGCTGAAGAAACTATGGCGACCAGGCACAGCGAGCCATAGCGGAGCCAGTTTATCATTTTCCGAGATTGAGTTGCTGCCCAAACCACTTCAAGAAGGAGGCCCTCCAGTATGGGCTGGTGGTCGATCTGATANTGCTTTGAAACGAGCTGGGCGAGTATGTGATGGGTATATATCTTACGTTGTAACCCCAAAAATGTTTCGGGATTCCTTAGACAAAATTTCTAGCGCTGCTGAGGCGGTGGACCGTGACGTTGGAACTTTTGGAACTGGCCATCTATTATTCCTTAGGATTGATAATGAGTATGAGAGAGCGTTGGACACCGCGAGCGCTTTCCTGAGTGAGAGGTACGGAATGGATTTTAGGCAAGCCGCTAAAAAGTATTGTGCCCTGGGTTCCCCGGAAGCGATAGCAGATCGCATGCAAGAGTATATTGATGCCGGTATTCGCCATTTTGTTTTGGATTTTGTGGGGCCTAGCGAGGATTACATGGAACAAATTGAAAGGTTTGCGTCTGATGTTCGGCCTCTGATTCGTTGTTAGCTCCTGGGATCTGTGAGGCAATCTAGTAGAAAGGCAGCAAGATAGAACATCGATGATTGGGAAAGCCTCAAGTCGACCGAAAAAGAGACGTAATGTTCGGCTGCGGGTCGAAGGCGCCAATCAGATTGGGGGGCTACCCAGCAGCCTTTCANGGGCTTATTTAGAGGCGGTTAGCGCTGTTAAAGGCTGCTACAGTGGTTTTTATGGAGCGCATTATCGGGTATTGTTATCGGCGTAGTCCTTGAGGTTTGGTCTAAAGGGTTGATTATGGGCTCTCTCGCTGTATATGGTGTTGTCTAGGAAGGGGTTGAGTGCTAAATCCACCCCTTTTTAGGATTGGGAGACAACGCTGCCTCAGAGGGGTGGCGATGGTTGTTTGGGGGACCAGTGGAAAGGTATTAGTGAGTATGTTTATGAAAAACATCCTGCCCGGGTTAGCAGCTTTTGTGGCGACTGTAATGGTGCCGGGAGCGCAGGCGTGGGCTAACGCAGAAACAGGACAGCCGTTTGATTGGCAGTTGGGTTTTCAGAGGGCTNCGTCGCCTGTTATGGAAGCGATAGCGACTCTCCATAATCAGGTCTTAATCCTTATAACTATAATAACNCTGTTTGTTCTGGGGTTGCTTATCTATGTAGTTATAAAATTTAATGCTAAGGCTAANCCGAACCCGTCGCAGGTCACACATAACACTTTGTTAGAGGTTCTGTGGACGGCGATCCCTATAGTCATCCTGGTCGTGATGGCTGTGCCAAGCTTTAAGCTTCTGTATTATCAGGACACCGTGCCGGAAAAGGTTGATTTGAATATTAAGGCTACGGCGTACCAATGGTTCTGGAGTTACGAATACAGTGATGCTGGTTTTGAATTCGATGCTTTCAAGATGGAGCAGGAAGATGCAGAGGAAGAGGGTGAGCCCTACCTTTTGGCAACTGATACAAAGGTCGTTGTTCCNGTTGGAAAGGTTGTGCGGGTTCAGTTAATTGCTGCAGATGTAATTCATGCGTGGGCCGTTCCGGCCCTTGGTGTCAAAATGGACGCTTACCCAGGACGATTGAATGAGTTGTGGTTTCAAGTAGATGAACCGGGTGTTTATTATGGCCAATGTTCAGAACTGTGCGGTCAAGGTCATGCTTTTATGCCAATTGCTGTGGAGGCAATGGAGGAAGCAGACTATCAGGAGTGGTTAGCTGAGGCTTATGATGAATATGCTAGGGTGAGGTCAGATGTAGACGTTGCCGCAGCCCAAATAGATACGACACGGTAACAAGCGAGTTAGAAAAGGTGGATTGTAATGAGTTCAACTGACACACAGGCAGCCGGGCACGCCCATCATCCAACAGGTTGGCGCCGCTGGTTATATTCGACCAACCACAAAGATATCGGAACCATGTATTTGGTGTTCGCGATTTTGGCCGGCCTAATCGGGGCTGGGTTCTCCGTTGTTATGCGGATAGAGTTGAGTACTCCCGGGGACGGGATCTTTGGTGGGAATCATCACGTCTACAACGTGTTTGTTACAGCACATGCACTGTTGATGATCTTTTTTATGATCATGCCGGCTATGATTGGCGGTTTTGGGAATTGGATGGTGCCAATCATGATTGGGGCCCCTGATATGGCGTTTCCGAGGCTCAACAACATTAGTTTTTGGCTGTTGATACCTTCGCTTACATTGCTCTTGGCTTCGGCCTTTGTGGAAGGGGCCCCTGGCGGGAAGGGCGCAGGGACGGGTTGGACGATATATCCTCCACTCTCGAGTTCGTCTGGTCATCCGGGGCCAGCTGTTGATCTAGTGATCTTCAGTTTGCATCTAGCCGGAGCTTCATCAATCCTTAGCTCGATTAATTTTATCACGACTATTCTGAATATGAGGGCGCCGGGACTGACCCTGCATAAGATGCCGCTATTTGTATGGTCCATTTTGGTTACAACATTCTTATTGCTCTTGTCTTTGCCGGTTCTGGCTGGCGCAATTACTATGCTTCTCACAGATAGGAATTTTGGGACAGCCTTTTTTGAAGCTTCAATGGGGGGAGATCCGCTTCTATTCCAGCATTTATTTTGGTTTTTTGGCCACCCGGAGGTTTACATACTTATTCTTCCTGGTTTTGGAATAGTGTCACAGGTAGTCGCCACCTTTTCTAGAAAACCCATTTTTGGATATCTTGGGATGGCATATGCNATGGTNGCGATAGGGTTTATTGGCTTCGTGGTCTGGGCTCATCATATGTATACGGTTGGGATGGATACCGATACACGGGCTTACTTTATGTTAGCGACACTAGTGATTGCGGTTCCAACTGGCATTAAAATTTTCAGCTGGATAGCGACCATGTGGGGTGGTTCTATAGAGTTTAAAACGCCAATGTTGTATGCCATCGGGTTTATCTTCTTGTTTACTGTTGGTGGTGTTACAGGGGTGGTTCTGGCAAATGCGGGAATAGACATTCCTATGCATGACACTTATTACGTTGTCGCCCATTTTCATTATGTCCTGAGTTTGGGGGCTGTATTCTCGGTTTTTGCGGGCATTTATTACTGGCTTAGCAAGATGTGTGGTCGGCAATACTCCGAGGCATTAGGTAAATTGCAGTTTTGGACTCTGTTTGTTGGCGTTAACCTAACCTTTTTCCCAATGCATTTCTTGGGTTTGGCTGGGATGCCAAGGCGCTACGCAGATTACCCGGATGCTTTTGCGGGGTGGAATATGGTGGCTTCTCTGGGGTCATACTTGTCTGCATTTTCGGCGCTTTTGTTTGTGTATATTCTTATCAGGACTGTCACATCTGGGGAGCGCGTTTCGGAAAATCCGTGGGGTGAGGGTGCAACAACGATGGAGTGGAAGTTACCCTCTCCGCCTGAGTTTCATACCTATGATGAACTCCCGGTTATTAAATAAATGTTGTCGGATTTTCTCGGAGGGCATTGATGACTGATGGTGCGGTGAGGGAGATACATTCGCCGATGTCATTGGCGTCGGCCGCCAATATCTCGGATTACTTTGCCCTATTGAAACCGCGAGTGATGTCGTTAGTGGTTTTTACTGGGCTTGTCGGGATGTTTTTATCTCCAGCGACGATCCACCCCGTTCTGGCCATAACAGCACTGTTTTGTATTGCGGTTGGGGCCGGGGCTTCTGGGGCAATCAATATGTGGTTTGATCGCGATATTGATTTTAAGATGGAGCGTACCCGAAATCGGCCTATACCTTCCGGTCGAGTGAGCCCAGGTTCGGCGTTGGGTATCGGTGTATGGCTTTCCTTTGGATCTGTCACTTTGATGGGCTTAGCGGCTAATTGGGTGGCAGCCGCACTTCTTGCGTTTACGATTTTTTTCTACGTTTTTGTTTATACCATGTGGTTAAAGAGGCGCACGCCCCAGAACATTGTGATTGGAGGTGCAGCGGGCGCGCTCCCTCCAGTGGTGGGTTGGGCTGCTACATCGGGTGATGTCACATTGTTACCTATTATATTGTTTGCCATNATTTTTCTCTGGACGCCGCCCCATTTTTGGGCCCTAGCGATAACACGGGCTGAGGAGTATAAGGAGGCTAATGTGCCAATGCTTCCCGTGGTAGCTGGTGCAAGGAGGACTAGAAGTCAAATTTTTTGGTATAGCATGCTACTTGTGGCATGCTCTTTTGGGCCAGTTTTTGTTGGGTTTAGTGGTTTTGTGTATGGTGCTATTGCGGCGATCCTAGGCTTAGGGTTTTTGGCGTTAGCCTTCTCCGTTTTTATTTCCACCAGTCATGAATCCTGCCGGCGATTGTTTGGCTATTCTATTTTTTATCTTTTTGTTGTTTTTCTGGGATTGAGCATTGACCATATGGTCAGTATGTCTTCCCTCGGTCTCAGTGTGGTTTGAATTTGCTATGCCATTACATGACCTTCATCGGCGACAAAAACTTAAGAACCTGGCAATTGGTTTGATGCTCGCGGGTTTGGTTGTCATGTTCTTTCTTATAACCCTAGCGAAATTAAATCCGGAGCCAGGTCAATGAGGGGGGATAAAAGGGCTGTGGCCACGGCGGCGAGCCTGGTGGGGCTTGTTGTAGGCATGGTGACACTGTCTTATGCATCGGTTCCTTTGTATGACCTATTTTGCAGGGTGACAGGGTACGGTGGAACTCCGCAGGTGGCAGCGGGAATGCCTCCTGCCTTGGGGGATAGGG
Organism: Rhodospirillaceae bacterium; assembly: GCA_002728255.1. NCBI lineage: Bacteria > Pseudomonadati > Pseudomonadota > Alphaproteobacteria > Rhodospirillales > Rhodospirillaceae > Rhodospirillaceae bacterium. Next base: position 114,311 of record PBWV01000020.1, read on the forward strand.
AGTTGACGGTGCGGTTTAACGCCGATGTCAATCGCGATCTGCCTTGGGAGTTCGAGCCGGTTGATGGAAGGGTTGTTGTAAGAGTAGGCGAGCCAACTTTAGCTTTCTATCGTGTTACTAATCTAAGCGATGAGACAATCACCGGCACGGCAACCTATAACGTTACTCCTCTTCGTGTTGGAAACTATTTTTCAAAAATTGACTGTTTCTGCTTTGAGCANCAAGAGTTATCGCCTGGTGAGAGCGTGGATCTCCCCGTAAGTTTCTTTGTGGAAAAGTCTATAGAATCCGATCCGGATATGGCAGGCATTAACACGGTGACCCTTTCTTATACGTTTTTTGAGTTGAAGAAGAGAGCAGCCATAAAAGACGCGGGCCCAGAGGAGGGTCGACGTTTATAATGGCGAGATAATAGTTGTCGATATGATTAAAAAGCGTTGGTTCCTAGTAGGAGATTTGAGCTCATGACCGATACCGCAAAACATCCTTATCATCTGGTGGATCCCAGCCCTTGGCCAGCCCTTGGTNCTTTGGCNGCCCTTTNTTTGACAGGTGGTTTGGTTCTTTTTATGCACGAGATAGTTGGTGGCGTGGCGCTAACTTCTATAGGCGGGATTTTGACCCTCTTGACTATGGTGGTGTGGTGGCGAGATGTCATCAGGGAGGCTACATATGAGGGTCATCATACCCCTATAGTACAGCTGGGAATGCGCTATGGGATGGTGCTGTTTATTGCATCTGAGGTAATGTTTTTTGTTGCGTGGTTTTGGGCTTTTTTTGATGCGAGCCTGTTTGCCGGAGAAGCACAGCTAGTTGATCGCGTTGCCTTTACCGGCGGGGAGTGGCCACCGCAGGGTGTAGAGGTGTTGGATCCTTTCCATCTGCCGCTNCTAAATACCATCATTCTGCTAACCTCTGGGGCGACGGTAACTTGGGCGCATCATGCACTACGTGAAGGAAATGCAGGGCACGTGCGATTGGGCTTATGGCTCACTATTTTGCTTGGGGCGACGTTTACAGGGGTCCAAGCGTACGAATATGGTCACGCCCAGTTTGGCTTTACTGACGGTATTTATTCTTCGACATTCTTCATGGCTACTGGCTTCCATGGGGCTCACGTACTTATTGGCACGGTCTTTCTCTGTGTTTGCTTGGGAAGGGCCTACCGGGATCACTTTAAGCCAGACCATCACTTTGGTTTTGAAGCTGCAGCTTGGTACTGGCATTTTGTCGATGTAGTTTGGCTGTTTTTGTTTTTCTGCATTTATTGGTGGGGTGGCAGCTGAGCAAGGCGTTCTTTTCTTAGGAAGGTGATGGCCAGAAAATCGGTCAGCCAGATATCTTTAGTTAGGGTCAGCTTAACTTGCAAATGCCCCCAATGTGGACGGGGGCATTTGTTTGTGGGGCTCCTGGAGATGGCTGCAGAATGTGGAGAGTGTCATCTGCAATTTAATTCTGAACAGATAGGGGACGGGGCTGCGGCGTTTATTGTTTTAATTTTAGGGATCGTGTTAGTCGGTGCCGCGATATTTCTTGAGACAATGGCCAGCCCACCCATCTGGGTCCATTTATGTCTGTGGACACCTGCAAGTATCTTGGGCTCGATAGTGTTATTACGACCTTTCAAAGCATTGATGTTGGGTCTCCACTATAAGCATGGATTGTTGTCAGCCATTAAGGAAAAATAATTTTTATGGGTCACCCGATGCAAGCGTTGTGTAATAGAATTAATGGGCGGCTATTCTCGATGCTATGTTTCTTCTTATGTGCGATTGTAGTGCTTTTATCATTAGGCATTTGGCAATTGGATCGTTTGGAATGGAAGAGGTCCTTGATTGCTCTGGTAGAGGAACGCCANGGTCTTGAGGTTACTCCCCTGAATACACTATACGGTTTTGAAAGCTTTGCTGATCAAAACTATCGGCGTGTAAGCGTGGAGGGAGTATTTCTCAATGAGCATTCATTTTTTCTCTCGCCAAGAATATATAACAAACAGTCCGGGTCACACTTGATAACGCCGTTGAGACTTATGGATGATAATGTAGTGACGGTAGATAGGGGTTGGGTGCCACAAAAATATATACTGGAAAGTGCTGATCGAGAGGGAGTGATTTCGATCCAGGCAACTATTAGAGAGCCTTTGAAGCAAAAGCTGTTTACCCCCAACAATGATCTATCGAAGGGGCANTGGTACTGGCTAGACCTTGATGCGATTTCCGGGAAAGTAGGGGCTGTCGTTTTGCCAATTGTTTTAGAAAAAAACCAGACAGGTGACGAAAATACCTTTCCCGTTAGAGATCAGACAGTGGTTTCCTGGTCTAATAATCATCTCCAGTATGCGTTAACTTGGTTTGGTCTAGCTTTTGTGTTTTTTGTTAGTTCAGTAATCTATTTTTTCAAGCACCGTACATAGCTGAAAGTGGGCTTTGTGACTTTCTTTAAATCGAATTCATTGTTGGCGACTATCTCTGCCGCCTCGGTTGTGGCAATTTTTGTGCAAATTATGCTGGGAGCCGTGACACGTTTGATGGGAGCGGGGCTTTCCTGTCCGGATTGGCCCCTTTGCTATGGATTGTGGATACCTCTTCCTTCCATGTTATCAGCATTGCCAAATTTGGATTACACCTATGCCCAAATATTTATGGAATGGATCCATCGAGCGAATGCTGCAGTTGTGCTCGCACCATTAATCTGTTGGATGACATTTTTGAGCTGGCGGTCTAGACAAAAGGCCCCTGTTTGCTGGGGACTCGGCGCGTTCGCGCTGCTGCTGCTTCTTGTTCAGTCAGCAGTCGGTGGATTTACNGTGTTTGATCAAAATAGTCCTTGGTCGGTGGCGGTGCATCTGTCGTTGGCATCTCTGCTATTAGCTACCACCGTGTCGATATTTAAAATCGCACAACTNGGCGGTGTGGCTGTTGTTGAGAAGAAGGCGGTTGTGCCATTTTCACTTGCCTTGATTGTATTAGTGACAATTATCTCTGGGGCAGTAGTTGCCAAGTCAGGTTCGGCATTGTCCTGTGGGGGTTGGCCATTGTGTAATGGTGCGTTGGTTCCTGAGTTCGGAGATAGTGGTCAAGTGTTGCATTTTGCTCATCGTGGTCTAGCTCTTATGTCTGTGCTGGGGATAGTCGCGGGGGCCTTCTATGTGCGAGCACTTCGGCATCCTGCGATGCTTTCANTTATTCAAGTGTTCATGGGGCTTCTGGTTATATGGGTGTACAATGTGGGGACATTGGGCTCACACGTTCTTGTAGGCGCTCTGCACCAGTTATTTGCACTGGTAATCTTTGCTTCCTTAATCTGGGTATTTTGGCGCCCTGATGGAGCGAGATAGGTTATGGGAACGGGTAAGCCAAGTTCTTATGCGGAATTAGAAGATAGATTCTCCCGGATTTCTCTAGTGCGGGAGAGTAGCGCTATACTTTCTTGGGACTGGGCTACAATGATGCCAGTAGGGGCAGCGAGGGCAAGGGCGGCCCAGCTTGCGGAACTAGAAAAGACTTCCCATGAACGTCTGGTAGACCCTCAAATAGAGGATCTTTTGGCCCGCGCAGAGCAGGAGCCGGATGTCCAATCAGATATGTGGTTGGCCTCCAACTTAGCTCAAATGAGGCAGCAGTGGATGCACGCGAATGCGTTGTCATCAAAGTTCGTAGAATCACTTGCTACAACTACTTCTGCGTGTGAGTTGGCTTGGCGCTCGGCTCGTGAAAGTGCAAATTTTTCTGAGATTATCCCGCAGTTCTCTGCAGTAGTGGACTTGGTGCGCCAAAAGGCTTTTTCTTTATCTGAAAGTTTTGGCGTGAGCCCATATGATTGTTTGCTGCACCAATACGAACAAAATTTGACAGAGCGTGATGTTGATAGCTTGTTTTCAGACCTTTTGGAATTTCTTCCAAGCGTTCTTTGCAGGGCTTTGGAGGAGCAGGGTAAGCCGAGGTCGTTCAATGGACGCTTCCCGCTTGTAGCTCAGGAAGCTCTCAACAGGAAAATTATGGGTATCATTGGGTTTCCTTTTGATAGTGGGCGACTAGACACAAGCCATCATCCGTTTTCAGGAGGTGGTCCCGAGGATCTGCGAATTACTACCCGTTATGATGATAAAGATTTTACTTCTTCCTTCATGGCGGTATTGCATGAGACGGGTCACGCTTTATATGAATACGGGCTCCCAGCAAGGTGGAGGGGCCAGCCAGTAGGAGAGGCCCTTGGGATGGTTATCCATGAGAGCCAATCGCTCCTTATAGAGATGCAGGTATGTCGCTCTAAAGAGTTTGTTGAGCTAATCACACCTCATATTCGAGAAGCGTTCGAGGGCCATTTTCTCAATCTAGATGAAGATCAACTCAGGGCCGTTCTCTGCAAGGTAGAGCCGGGATGTATAAGAGTAGAGGCTGATGAGGTGACATATCCTTTTCATATTATATTGAGNTATAGGCTCGAGAGGTTATTGATTGATGGGGAGTTGAAGGTTGAAGATTTGCCAACTGCGTGGCGGGAAGGAATGAGAGAGTTGCTGGACATTGAACCAGTGGATGATGCCGCCGGGTGTTTGCAAGACATTCATTGGTACGGGGGAGATTTTGGCTATTTCCCCACTTATACCTTGGGTGCTATAGCAGCAGCGCAGCTATTTTCTGCTGCGGTGATGAAAAATACAGATATATTGTCCAGTATTCGCACAGGCAACTTTAAACCTTTGTTGCAATGGTTGGATGTTAATGTCCATTCGTTAGGATGCTCATTATCAGCATTTTCCTTGATTGAAAAAGCAACAGATGCTCCCTTGTCAACCAAGTCATTTGAGAAGCACCTTCGGGCTCGCTATTGCTAAACTAGCTCTTGGCTTAGTTAAGTTTCTGGATAAACAATGTAAGTTTAACGCCTAGATCCAAGATCCTCTGGTGTTGCGACTCTTCACTGAGGGCTCCATCGTCCTTAAAGGCGTTGTGGGCGTCAGGGATGGATGCTTGATCAGGGAGGACTATCATCTGGATGTTGGTTAGTATCTGCCGAAGTTGGGTGAGCCCCCTTACGCCGCCAAGAGCCCCTGGCGAAGCGCTCATTATCACCGCTTTTTTGCCAGCAAAGGCCCTGAGCCGTTCTTCTCCGGCAACCGGTCGAGATATCCAATCGATGGTATTCTTCAGTAGCGCCGAATACCCACCATTGTATTCAGGAGAGGCAATTAGAAAACCATCACATTTGATCATGAGAGATTTTATTTCCTGAGCTGCACTAGGCAAGCCCTGCTNCTCTTCTATNTCTCCATTGTATAGGGGCATTGGAAAATCGGCTAAGTCTATGCTTGTTACTTCGGCACCAGCGCTCCTTGCTCCATTGCCCGCGATAGTTACAAGTTTCTTGTTCCAGGATTTATCTCTACTGCTTCCGGAAAACGCAATAATCTTTGGTGATCTTTTGTTCACGATTGCGATTGCTCCAATTAGCCCTTATTCACTTTTTGAAAGGAACGTTTGAGGTAGGCGGAGTGGTCAAATATTGTCATCATTAAATAGGTATCTAAGTTTAGGGCTTGGNAAAGATTAGGCTTAGTGTAGTACCAATATTTTTGTATTCAGCACCCTTCATTCTTTGTGTCTTTGATAATACTTGGTGAACTTTTGGTAAGTTATACTGTGGAATGGAAGGGTATAGATGATGCTCCAAATGGTAGTTAACATTATGAGGGAAGAGAGTCCAAATCAAGAACTTGGAGCCGCTATTTGTCCTTGAAGAGTTAAGCGGGCAAATAATGTTACTTACAGCCCCGTGTTCACAGATTGCTCGAAGCCGAAAAATAGCAGGTACTATTGTTAGCAAAGGTAAAATCCAACAAAGGAGGAAGAACAAGGCTAATTCGTTTATGACAGAAAACGTTCCTACCGAGATATATACCAGGACTGTGAGAGTTAAGTCTAAGTTGCGTCTATGCCGGAGTGAACCGCCGGTTCGATTTGAATCTAAAGGTAAGGTGGCTGATATTCGCCAGAAATAAGCGTAGGTTTTTAGAAAAGTGGCGCCTAATAGATCGCGGGATAGCTTTTTGAAGAGATGGAGAAAACCTTGGGGGTAACCTGATTGAAGGGGAAGATCAGGGTCCTCTTTTTGGTAAAGGTGGCTATGATGCTTAAAATGTAGGTTCCTGTAGCGCTGAAAAGATATGCAGATAATAGCGCCTAAAAGTGTTCCCATTGCATCATTCAATTTCCGATTTGAGAATAGCCGGAAGTGAGTTGCTTCGTGCACTAGGACGAATACAGCGTGTTGGCGAGTGCCGATAAAAACTAGGATAATTACAGTTATTACTGGGTGGTCTAGATACCAGCAGAGCAGGATAGAAATTGCTAGAGCTACAAGTGTTTCTAAAAGGGAGAGAAGAGCGAACTTATTATTTATATGGCTAAGTTCTTTAAGTTTTCCGGGCGCTATATGACGGGAGGAAGTACTGTTCCCTATGTTGCGTTTATCCTCGGGAAATTGGTTACCAGTTTTCTTAAATGTTTCCATGCATCTTCATCCAAAACGCTATCTCTCCAGCGTTGTAGTATGCGTTTGATCTTCTTGATCAGACTCGGGAAGAGCAGAAAATGGAAACGGAACTGTGTCGACTTCAAAGGAAAGAAACTGCAGAATTTGTCTAAGGTATGCATTTATTCGGGACGCAAAATAGCGGAGGTTGTCATTTTTTTGTCCGTTTATAATTGTTAAAATAAATTGCGCTACGGAGAGAAAGTACACGAATAAAAGGGCTACATAGGATATAAGTCCGAAAAGAACCATATACAGAGCTCTCTGCCACGCTGGAGGGTTAATGACTATCATGGTTGGTGAGTTGGTGCTTTTATTTTCTGGCAATTTGCGTTCTCCGTCCACTCTTTCATCTTCCGACTATCATGGCCCCAGGGGAACAGGTTTGGCAAGACAACCTGTTCGCATCTTGGATGCTATAAGTATTTTTTTTGCTGCAATCCCATTGTTCGACTAAGTCCGGGTGGCTTCTCCAGGTTCTGGTGGCTGTTTTTTAGCCTATTCAGGTACTCTAAGGCGGTGTCCGGTATAGGAGCTGCTCTTCGCTTTGATTGGCTGACGTGGAGTGTTACTAGTTCGTTGGTAGCCGCCATAAAATTTTCAGATTCGTGGTGCATGGTATGGGCGTAGTGTATTCGTTTTTGATCATAGTCAAAGACAAATGTATCAAACCTCAGTTGATCGCCCTCTCTTACTTCTTGTAAGTAGCTAATATGCCCTTCCAAGGTAAACGTAGTCCCATCAGTTTGGTTCGAATAATTTTCTCCTAAACCTATGACATCGAAGAAGGCGTCTGTGGCATGGTCAAACAGTAGTAGGTAATAGGCCATATTGAGGTGCCCATTGTAGTCTATCCATTGTTTCTGGACTTGTTCTCTATGAACTTGAAGAGGTCCATTATCATCTGTTTTTTGAGACATTTTTACCGTTTATTTCAATGATTCTGGGATGTGCTTATAATTTGCACCATTTCTTTTGCAATGGCATGCATATTTAGTCAAACTAAAGTTCTCGAGAGACGAGATTATCGGGTTATTCAGTACAGCAAGGGGCATCATCAGGGTGTCATTTAGCAGGTCAGAGTTATTAATCAAATCATTTTTTGTGTGAAGGAAAATGGGATGTCGCAGTTACAAAAGCTAAGCAAGGTAGATTTTGGTTCGTCAGAAAAAGTTATTGAGATTCTGAAGGAGTATTTTGGTGACCGGTTGACTACTTCCGTTGCTGTCCGAGAGCGCCATGGGACTGACGAGTCGTTCCACGCACCTCGAAGTCCTGACGCCGTGGTATTTGCTTGCAAAACCGAAGATGTACAGTATGCCGTTGAAGTGTGCGCGAAGCACCAAGTTCCCATAATTGCATACGGCACAGGCACCTCCCTAGAGGGGCATGTAGCAGCGTTGTATGGGGGGATATGCATTGATCTGTCTCAGATGAATGAGGTAGTTGCAGTAAATTCCGAAGATCTTGATTGTACGGTGCAGGCTGGTGTTACCCGTAAACAGTTGAACGAGTACTTGAGAGACATGGGGTTATTTTTCCCTGTTGATCCTGGGGCGGATGCTTCAATTGGCGGTATGGCGTCGACCCGTGCAAGTGGAACCAACGCAGTACGGTATGGGACCATGCGGGAGGCTGTGATGTCATTAAAAGTGGTTTTGGCAGATGGCAGGATTATCCACACAGCTACTAGGAGCAGAAAATCTTCAGCTGGGTATGATTTAACCAGGCTATTTGTAGGGTCTGAAGGGACATTGGGTATAATTACAGAAATCACGCTGCGACTTCACGGTATACCCGAGGCTATTTCTGCGGCAGTCTGCTCCTTCCCCTCAATAGATGATGCGGTAGGTTCGGTAATAGAAACTATTCAGTTGGGAATCCCGGTAGCCCGAATTGAATTGCTAGATGATGTGACCATGAGAGGAGTTAACTCCTTTTCAAAAACTGATTATCCAGTATCTCACACCTTATTTTACGAGTTTCATGGAAGCCAAACTACCGTTGAAGAGCATTCCAGGCAGGCTCAGGAAATAGCTTCTGGCTTTGGTGGCGGGGATTTTAATTGGGAAACCAAGGCAGAGGATAGAAATCGCTTGTGGCAGGCGCGGCATGACGCGCTCTACGCTATGAATGCACTGCGACCTGGTTCAAAACCAATGGTGACCGATGTGTGCGTTCCCATTTCCCAGTTGGCACAATGTATTAGCGAAACTAAGGTTGACATAGAGGGCTCGTCAATAATGGCTCCTATAGCGGGACATGCAGGCGATGGAAATTTCCATGTAGTATATTTGGTTGACACCGATTCGCCCGATGAGTTGAAGGAAGCGGGAGGTATGCACGACAGGCTAGTCGCCAGGGCGCTTGCACTCGGAGGGACTTGTACGGGAGAGCATGGTATAGGATATGGGAAAATTGACTTTCTTAATTCGGAACTTGGTGAGGGGGTAGGTGTGATGCGTTCCATTAAACTCGCGTTAGATCCAAGTAATATTATGAATCCAGGAAAAATCATAAATGTTTAGTTTTTTACATTCTACTAGTTTGGAAGGAAGTTAAGGAAAGCGGGTTTCCAATGCGCAAAAATATTGACGAACTAGATGCCGGAAAGTTCACCTTTGATAATACGTTCGCTCGCCTCCCTGAGCGATTTTATACCCGCCTTGCACCAACCCCAGTTTCCTCCCCAAAAGTTATTAAGGTAAACCAGCAATTGGCC